>JANOKO010000385.1:0-9026 GCA_031419335.1 Planctomycetota bacterium | reverse complement strand
CACGAAGACCCACGCCGATGAACTCTCCGAACCCCTCGACGCCCGTGAGAACGCCTTCGCCGTGGGTCTGCATGTCCCGCTGTTTGTCTGCCCGAGTGATACCGTCCCCACCGGCGGCAACAGCTATCGCGGTTGCATGGGGCCGACCACCGGCAGGCACGGAACATGGTGGCGGGGCAAGCCCTTTCCCGAGGGGCTGGGGATTGAAAACGAGGGGATAGCGGGGATCTTTCAATACCACGAATTTCGGCCCGCGCAGGTCACGGACGGACTGTCCAATACCGCGCTGTTCAGCGAGCGCGTGGTGGGTGATGGACAGGCGGATCGCTACACACCGTTCCGCGATCTGGTGGGTGTGACGGGGGGCGATTTCTATCGCCCGGACGATGCCGTCCGCGGCTGCGCGGCGATCACGACTCCCGAACGCAGCTACTCACTCCTGGGGCACACATGGGTCATCCCGGCGTTTGCCCATTGCAGCTACAACCACGTCCTGCCACCCAATTCGAACATCCCCGACTGCATGGACGAGGGCGATACTTTTATTCATCAATTTTCCAAGGGAGCATTGACTGCCCGGAGTCTGCATCCAGGTGGGGTCAATGTGGTCTTCGCCGATGGAGCGACGAGATTTGTTTCCCAGCAGATCGACTGGAAAGTCTGGCGGGCCATCGGTTCCATGCAAGGGCACGAGATCACTCATGACTTCTAACCTCTCGAATCGCATCATCGCGGGACTTCTGCTGACCGGCACAAGCATCGTGGTCGGTACGGCATTAGGCCACTGGATGCGGCAGGATGCCCCGGTGTACGGGATGGCGATACCGGTGAATCCGATCATACTCAGCCACGATGATCCCCACTCCGATCCCGCAGCCCGACAACGGACCGTCCCACTGACCGTTGTGAACACGGGACGGACCGCATTTCGGATTGCCAGTGTCGAAACATCCTGCAGTTGCACGATGGCCGAAAAGCTGACGGGCGAGTCGGTCCCGCCGGGGGGGACACTTGAGATTCCGCTGCGGATCGACCTGCCCTCGCATGGGAAGAAGCAAACGTTTCTGACGATCACGACCGATCGGGCCGAGATTCCCCCGTCCGTTGTCAAGATTCAGATGTCCGGTCCCGATTACCCGGTGCCGATGATCCAAAGTGCCTCGCCACCATTCCAACTCACAGCCCACTCGCACGGCGAGAAAGTCACACAAGCGTTTCAGGTCAGCACGGTCGAAAAGCTCGGTGAAGAGCCGTGGATTACCGGCATGGTGGCCACACACCCGACAGCCGAGGTGAAGTTGCTGTCGGTGGAACAGACATCAAAGAATGAACTGCTCCAGTTTCAGAACCGGCTCTATCACTTCGAAATCAGCTTCAGCGGCCCGCAAGACGAACACGAAGTCGTTCACTGCTCAGTCAAGGAACAGACCCGTTCGGCTGCCGTCAAGCCGTCCGACATGCCAACGTTTCGATGTACGCTGTCACCGGAGTTGCAAGCGCAGGTCGATTGACCGAAGGCCGCCCACGCTTGTGCGTACGTCGTTGGGAACGTGTGAGTCTGTTCCACGTCTGAGCGTGGAGTTCTGCTATGATCCCGCAGAACTGTAAGGGCCAGGGCACATCGTCCACTGTGAGGTTTGGCGATGAAGAACCGGGAGCCACTCATGCCACTCAGTTGGATTCAGAAGTTCTTCATCGCCCTCTTCCCGCGCAGCTGGGCGGAGTCGATGGAAGCAGATTCCCGACTCTGGAAAGTCCGCTGTGCGTGCGGATGTGCGAGATCGATCTGGGAGCTGGGGGGAATACGCTGGAAGGCCCGCGGCCGGCCGCGGAGCTATCTCCGATGCCCCGAATGCGGCCAGCGCTCGTGGCACAAGATTGCTCGCGATGAGCCGACCCCACCGCCCGTGTCGTGAAGCGGGTGGCTACTCTTCCTCAGCGGTGCTGCCGAGTTTGCTGCGCATCTCTTTCAGGAATCGCGACGGGAGGGAGAGGCGGCGCTTGCCCCACTTGATGCGGCTGACTGCGCGGGTGAGGGTCAGGAAGTCCTGGGCGCGGGTGACGCCGACGTAGCACAGGCGGCGCTCCTCGGCGATGTTGTCTTCCGTGCCATCGACTGAGCGCTTGTGCGGTAGGATTCCCTCTTCCATGCCGACCATATAGACGCGGGGGAACTCCAGGCCCTTGGCACTGTGCAGCGTCATGAGTTTGACGGCGTCTTCGAGGGATTGCTTGGTTTTGTCGGGCTCTTCTTCGCGACCTTCGAGGGCCACTGTGGCGAGATAACTCGACAGATCGGGCTTCGGCGTCTTCTCCACATACTGTGTGATCGAGTTGATGAACTCATCGAGCGTGGCTTGTCGGGCGAGTTGCTGGTGCGGCTCCTTATATTGTCGCTCAATCTCGGCGTTGTAGTCGACTGCCTCGATGAGTTCGCGAGTCAGTTCGGCCATCTGCCGAGGGTGTTCCTCGAAGCGATGGCGGAAGCGTTTGAGTTTCTCCTGGAAGGTCTGCATGGCTCCTGCGGCCTTGGCGGTGATCTCGCCGTCCTGGACGCATGCGGGGATCAAGTCGAAGAACGGCAGCCCCGATTTCACGGCGCGGGTCAGCACCTTCTCCACACTGGCATCGCCGATGCCGCGCGGAGGGGTGTTGATAATGCGCAATAGTGCGGACTCATCCTTGGAGCTGGAGAGAACTCGCAGGTACGCCAGGATGTCTTTAATTTCCTTGCGGTCATAAAAAGACTGGCTTCCCATTAAGAGGTACGGAATCGCAGCCCGCCGCAGCTCCTGCTCGAAGATGCGAGGCTGTTCGTTCGTGCGAAATAAGATGCAGAGATCACGGGCGGGCACCCCTTTTTGCTGGATCAGGAAGCGAATCTCCCGCACCAGCATTTCGGCCTCCTGCTGTTCGTCTTCGTACTCAATGAAGCGGACCTCGTTGGCCGAGGTCTTGGTCGCGAGCAGTTGCTTCTTGTGCCGGACCCGGTTGTGGCGGACGAGTGAGTTGGCGACGTTGAGGATCTGGTCGGTGCAGCGGTAATTCTCTTCCAGGCGGACAGTCTTGGCCCCTGGGAAGTAGTTTGCGAAGCCAAGAATATGCCGCACCTCGGCCCCGCGCCAGCCGTAGATCGACTGGTCATCGTCACCGACCACGCAGATGTTTTTGTGCTCCTGGACCAGGGCTTCGATCAGCTCAAACTGGGTGCCGTTGGTGTCCTGGTACTCGTCGACCTGCACATGGTCGAACCGCTCTTGGTGCCGCTGGAGGATGTCGGGGTGGTTGTTGAACAGTTCATTGGTCAGCAACAGCAAGTCATCGAAATCGACGCCACCGGTTGATTTCAAGCGGGCCTGATATCGGCGGTAGGCGGCGACCGCAAGAAATTCTTTGTCGTCCTCGGCGGCGTCCTTCGCGCGATCGGGTCGGATGCCGACGGACTTCCACTTGCTGATAATGGAAAGGAGTTCGCTGGGTTTGATGGAGGACTCGGTGACGCGAATGTCGCGAAGGACTGAGCGGGCCACGGACTCCTGGTCGCCGCGATCGAGGATCGTGAATTTTTTGGGGTAGCCGAGTACCTCGATGTCGGTGCGGAGGATATCCACGCACAACGAATGAAACGTCGAGATCCAGGGTCGTTGCCTGGAGTTGCCGCCATCGGCCAACAGATGACGGGTTCGCTCCAGCATCTCCTTGGCTGCTTTATTTGTGAACGTGACCGACAGAATTCGCTCGGGACGAACTCCGCTACGAATCAGCTCCGCCATCCGGTAAGTGATGACCCGCGTCTTCCCGGTTCCCGCTCCCGCCAACACCAGTAGCGGCCCCGAGAGCGTGGTCACCGCGTCGCGCTGGGCGAGATTCAGGATGGAGAGGCGGTCGGACATGGAGGAGGGTTGATGGATGAGGGTTGATCGACAGTGCGGGGGGCGTGAGGAGGGTGAACTGGGCCGGCTCATCCAGCCCGCTGGTCGATCAGCCATCAACCAGCATCCCACTTCCCGCTCAGGGGGAGGCATTCTGCCGGACGGGGGTGATCAAAGAAAGTCGGTCGATGGATGGACAGCGAACGGTTTTATCGAATAGGAGGGCATGGGGTCTGTCAATTCACTTCCTACCCAGAATCCGGAATTCGTCAATTCGCCCCTTCGTGGAATGGTCGCGGTTGTGCGGGTTGGTAGAATGCCTCCATGACTGGTGGAAAGTGGTCTGACTGTGTTCTGATCGGTAGAGGACTCTGCCGCGAGAATGTCGTCGAGGTGGCTTACGGAGTTGGCCAGATCGATCCTTTAAACCTGCGTGGCACGATGTCGCATCGGAAATCACAAAATACCCCCTTGCCTTCCCGTCAATTCGTGACCCCCTCGGTCTTCGAAAGTCGTTTGACTTCGCGGTCCCGGCTGGTTCGCACCCACGATCATGAGGCCAACGCCATGGGCCTCTTGGATCAGGAAACCGGAGATCTCATCCTTGTCAGCCATCCCGACTGGCTGAAGTACACCGAACGACACCGTGCTGCGACGGTCCCTGCTTAACGGGCCATCAGCTCGCGGGGTCTGCCAGACCGGAATGACATGACAGACCTGATACGCAAGGCAGACCCGATTGCTAGCCCCGTTCTTCCGCTGTTCACCGACCTGACCCGCAACGGGCTCTTGGCGTGGTGCGACGCGCACGGTGTTCCCTCGTACCGCGCCGATCAGATTCGCCAGTGGATCTTCGGCAAGCGGGTCAACGACTTCGCCGACATGCACGACATCCCCGCAGCTGTCCGCAAGCAGCTTTCCGAGGAGTTCGATTTCTGGTCGGGCCGGATAGTCCGGCACCAGGTGTCGAGTGACCGGACCGAAAAACTCCTCCTCGAAATGCGGGAGGGCGATCTGGTCGAGTGCGTGTTGATGCGGGAAACGGACCGCGCCACCGTCTGTATCAGTACGCAAGTCGGCTGCGGCATGGGGTGCGTGTTCTGTGCGAGCGGACTGGACGGGGTGAAGCGGAACCTGTCGACGGGAGAGATTCTGGAACAGGTGCTGCGGGTCGACCGACTCCTCAGCAAAGAGGAGCGGATCACGAACATCGTGGTGATGGGGATGGGGGAACCGCTGGCGAATCTGCGGTCGCTGTTGCCTGCGCTGGATACGCTCAACGAGAAGGGCGGCATGGGCCTGGGAGCGCGGCGGATCACGATCTCGACGGTGGGCTTGCCGGAGAAGATGCGAGAACTCGCCCGGCATGGGACACCGTACAACCTCGCCGTGTCGCTACATGCCCCGGATGACACGCTCCGCACCGAAATCGTGCCGACCAACAAACGAACCGGGATCGACGCGATCCTGGAAGCGGCTGAGGAATATTTTGTCGAGACCGGTCGGCGTGTGACCTATGAGTACGTGTTACTCGCGGGCAAAAACGATGGCCCCGAGCAGGCTAAGCAACTCGCCAAGCTGTTGCGGAATCATGTGGCACACGTGAATCTGATTCCGATGAACCCGGTGGCTCCGATTGACATGGCTGCACCGACCGAGCCTCGCACCAAGATGTTCGCCGAGATGCTGGAACATGGCGGGGTCAACGTGACCGTCCGCAAACGCAAGGGGGCTGACATCGACGCGGCCTGCGGGCAATTGCGGCTGACGGAGTTGTCACTCGGGAAGTCGTGACCGAGTGGTCACTCGGCGTCTTGACTGGGTCACTCCGCGACTCATTTGAATTCTCAGTATCGTCTGGTTACAAACAAGGGAGAGTGGTCGTTTCCAATTTCCGGACACAGGAGCTTCTCAACATGATGCACAATTCTTTGATGTTGGCACAAGAGGGTGGGGATGCAGCGGCAGCGGCGGGTGGCATGCTGATCATGCTCGTCGCGCTGGCGATTTCCGTACTGATGATTGTGTGTATGTGGGTTGTCTTCACCAAGGCGGGCAAGCCGGGTTGGGCGAGCCTCATCCCGATTTACAACTTCATCGTCCTGCTGGAAATTGTCGACAAGCCGTTGTGGTGGATCATCCTGCTGCTGATTCCGTGTGTCGGCATCATCGTGGCGATCATGGTGTACATCGAACTGGCCAAACGGTTCGGCAAAGGCGAATTGTTTGGAGTGGGACTCGCCTTCCTTCCCTTCATTTTCTTCCCGATCCTGGCGTTTGGGGATGCCGAGTATCGGTGATTCGCAGGCGGCATCGATCCCCAGAAGGAGCTTTCATGAGAACGTGGTTGCTCCTTCTGGCGGGTTTGGTTGTGGGCTGCACACGGGGGGAACCTGTCGCTCCGCAGGCTCAGCCTCCCAGGCTGCAACAGCCCGCGACATCCGCTGCTCCGGTTGTGACAGCCGCGCCACTGGAGCCGGGATTCTCATCCATTGCGTTTTCTGACATGGCAGTGTTCCCAAGCGATGGAACAGCGGACCAGACTTGGTCGCTTGAGACTGACGAAATTCTTTGCACCGGCAAACCGAAATGTTATCTGCATACTAAGATGTCCTTCGGAGATGGCACCTTGCTGTTCGATTACCGCTTCGAGCCAGACGCCAAAGTCACTGACCCGATGAAGCTTGCCGCCCACAACACTGGCGTGCTGTTGTTCATCCAGGAACCCCATGCCATCTGGCCGAAGTCGATCGAGGTCCAGGGCAAGCACAGTGAGATGGGCCAGCTGCGCCCGAATGGATCGAAAGCTGAAGTTGAGCAACTCAAAGTGGTGTATGAGGACCATCCCGAGGTGCGGGAGTCGGCCCGCAGGCCGGTCGGCGAGTGGAACTCGATCGAGATCGTGACCAAGCAGGGAGCGATCACCGCCTCGATCAATGGGCAGGTTGTGGCCGTCGGACAGCCGGGCGAACTGAAGAGCGGTCTCATCGGCCTGCAAGCCGAAGGCCACCGCCTCCGCTACCGCCGCCTGCGGTTTGCACCCGCCCCGTAGGATGGGCACACTTGCCCGCCCCGAATCACTCGCCAGAAAGCCCACCGATTGCTACCGGTGGGCTTTTCTCAAACGGTCAATCCATGTCACTTCAAATCGGCCCCCTCAGCATCGCCTCCCCGCTCGCACAGGCCGCGCTCAGTGGCTACAGCGATGGGCCGATGCGGCTGTTGGCTCGACGGTTTGGAGCGAGTTATGCACTGGCGGAAGTCCTGATCGATCGCTTCGCCGTGGAGGCCCAGTCGGAGAGTTTTGTCCGTCGGCATCTGCGGATCGCCGATGAGGATCATCCGATCGGGGGCCAGTTGATGGGCTCCGACCCGGCTCAATTTCAGTTCGCCGCGAAGCGATTGGTCCAGGCCGGGTTCGATGTCATCGACATCAACTTCGGCTGCCCGGTGAAGA
The DNA here is from genome assembly GCA_031419335.1 of Planctomycetota bacterium. GTDB lineage: Bacteria > Planctomycetota > Planctomycetia > Planctomycetales > Planctomycetaceae > TH-plancto1. The sequence goes on along the minus strand of JANOKO010000385.1, from coordinate 1,697 downwards.
CGGCCATCGGGGGATGCCGAGGTGGGTATCACTTGGGCCAACCGGAGGCCGCCCTCGAAATCGTGGCGCGCGTACGTGAAGTGGTCCCTCCCGAAATCCCCGTCACGGTCAAAATGCGGAGAGGGATCGATGACAGCATCGAAAGTCGTGACCGCTGCCTGACCATCCTCGCCGGGGCCTTCGATCTCGGTGTGGCAGCTGTAACGCTGCATGGCCGGACCGTCGAGCAAAAGTACGTCGGCCCCAGCCGCTGGGCATTCTTAAAGGAGGCCAAGGCCAACTTTCCGCACCGCATGCTCCTCGGCAGCGGCGACCTGTTCACCGCCGAAGACTGCGTCCGCATGCTCGCCGAAACGGGAGTCGATGGGGTCTCGATCGCGCGCGGAGCCATCGGGAATCCGTGGATCTTCGCCAATGTGGCCACCTTACTCCGCGGCCAACCCCACCCGGCTCCGCCCCGTCTGATCGAGCAGCAAGAACTCTTGCAAGAACACCTGCGACTCGCCCGCGAAGTCTACGGCGATGCCGCATGCGTCCCACGACTTCGCAAGCACCTCGTGAAGTACGCCAAGCTCCATCCCGATCACGCCCAGGTCCGCAACGCTTTCGCTCAGGCAACTCGCGTCAGTGATCTCGAACAGTTGCTGTCTGCCCACTATTCCGAGGATGGAGAGGGGATCTGGCCGATCCAAGAGCCCGAGCTGGTGGCGGCTGAGGGGTGTGAAGCAGGCCAGTAAATCGCTGCCTCTGCTGGGGCGATGCGGGGGGCCAGCTATTTCCCCATCGTGCCAAACCGCTCGATGGCCGCCTTGTTGAATGTCGGCTGGATCTCGCCGCCATCGGCGTTGGCATACCCGGCGTGCTGCACGAGGTAGACCAGCACGAGGCCGTGCTTCTTGTCGATCGTCATGTTGGTCGACAGTGCCCCGCCGTGGCCGAACGAATGCTCGGAAACGCTGAGCCCCAGGCCGTAGCTCTCCTTGACTGCGGACTCCGTCTGGCGGCTGCTCAAGGCCTTGACAGCCTCGGGGGACAGCACTTTTTTCCCCTCGAACATCCCGTCTGCGAGCAACATGCGGCAGAAGCTCGACACATCCTTGGCCGAGGCGAACAGTCCACCCGCGGGCATCGGATGCCGAGTGCGGAGGTTCAGCGGGTACGTCAACTGGCTGATCGTCGTCTCGTCGAGACCGGTCTTCTCGGCGTTCGGCTTGTACGGTTTGGCCAGCCGGGTCAATTGCTCTTCGTTGGGCCAGTAGGTGGTGTCGGTCATGCCCAGCGGATCGAGAATGCGTTCCTGGAGGAACTCTTCGTAGGACATCCCGCTGACGACCTCGATGATGCGGCCCGCCGTGTTGATCCCGGCGTTGCTGTACTGGTACTTCGTGCCGGGTTCCTGGGTCAGCGGGGTCTTGGCGTAGTTCGCGGTACACTCTTGAAGCGTGAGGCCATCCAGCGTGGGATGCTCCTGCGGTGACTTGAACGGCATGCCCGAGGTGTGGCACAGCACCTGCCGCACGGTGACTTTGGTGGCGGGGGCCTTGAGTCCCCCCTTGTCGTTCCCCGGCTCGGCCATCACCTTGAGTTCGCAGAACTCCGGGCAATACTTCTCGATCGGGTCATTGAGGTTCACCTTCCCCTCGTCGACCAGCACCATGACGGCGGCGGCGGTGATCCCCTTAGTCATCGAGGCGATC
>JANOKO010000384.1:0-1205 GCA_031419335.1 Planctomycetota bacterium | reverse complement strand
GTCCTTGATCCGGCGGTCCTTCCAGCGTCCGGTCGGGATCAGCGGATGCAGAGCGGCCAGTTGTTTGTCGGTGAAGCTCGCGGGGGCCTCCAGGATGGGGTCGGGAACCATCGACTCGGGCCAGACGATCAGTTCCGCCTGCTGCTGGACCGCGATTTTGTAGAGCCGTGTGTAGGTTCTGGCGATCTCCAAGCCCTGGTTCGGATCGGGATGGACGCTCGATGGAAAGTTGGCCTGCAGCAGACCGATGCGCGGCCCGGCGGTGAACTCGGTCCGGCTGCGAATCAGGCCGTAGCCCCAGCTCAGGGCGACCAGTCCCAGCGTGGCGGAGAGGGCCAGCGTCCGGCTCCGCTGCGCTCCGATCAGGCTCGTCGTCTCGGAGTCGCTCAGTTCGTCCGGAATCACCCGGTAGCGCCTCAGCCACTCGACCGGAACCAATCCCGCCAGACACGCATTGACCATCACCACCAGAAAGCTGACGCCGTACCCGCCGACCAGATCGCTAATCTGCACAATGGCCGACCAGCGGTACTGGCTGTGCCCAAGCAGATACCACGCGAATCCGGTCATCAGATGAGAACGAACCAACTCCAGCCCGACCCACACGACCGGAGCGGCGACCACCAGCGGCAGCTTCAGTCGATGCACCGCTGAGCGCGTGGCGAGCAGGAACACCGGGAAGTAGAGAGAAGTGTAAAGCGCCATCGCTCCCCACGCCGGGTACATCGTCGCATCGCCCAGCCGCATCCACTGCAACGTGGCGAACCAGCAGATCGCCCCGCCGAACCATGCTCCGAGCAGGTTCCCCTGCATGGCGCGTGGCGACCGTACGAGACACAACATCGGCACCAGCGAGAACCAGGCCAGCCAGCCCCAGTCGAGTGGAGTAAAACTCCCCCACAACAGCACAGCTGAGAACGGACAGAGAACCCAAGCAGCTCGGGAGCGCTCGGGAGCGGAACGCGCCCGGTCAATGAGAGCCTGAACAATCAGGCGTTGATCACTGCGGTCTGGAGCGGCCTGATCCTGCGCCACGCGCGACGGCTCCTGAAGAGAGGTGGGCATCCGAGGTTCCTTCCTTGAAACCTTGTCGCTGGGTGATTGGGGCTGGCGAACGTAGTGAGGAGAACGGTCAGACTGGTCTGACCCGTGGGATAGGCTTCCAGCCTGTCTTTTGGCTGAAGATGACAGGCTGGAAGCCTATC
>JANOKO010000383.1:0-4427 GCA_031419335.1 Planctomycetota bacterium | reverse complement strand
AAAGCGGCGTTCGGGCCAGCCAGTCTTGTCGCCTTCCGTTGCAGGGATATAGTGATCGGCTGCACGCAGCCAACAGTTCCAACCTCTTCAAAGAAATCTTGTTGACAATCCAGGAGTTGATGCCAAACTGGACCTCAGTCCGCCTTGTGCGGTTTCCAGAGCATCACCGACGTTAGACTGCATGCTGCTCAATAAGACTGTTATCCAGGTAGGAGTTCCGATGGAAGGTTCACAGGATCGCGAGGCGATCGTTCAGAAGTTTGCGCGGTTGTTGACCGAGGCAGACAAGATCCGGCTCGATTGGCAAGATAAGGATCAAGTCCTTGACCCAAGACCGTATTTCGCTGTGCGCACCAGCTCTCTCAACTTGCTCGCTCGTACCGCTGGCGAAAGCAGCATCTACTACCGCGAACTTCTCAGTATGGATCGTATCAATCCCGGGATTGTCACGGGGATTCTCGAAGCAGCGCTACAGGATTTCCGCGAAGGGTTCATGGCCGACCATCGCGTCTTGATTTCCGCCGAGGTCTTTTCAGACCTGCTTGTGCAAGCCGAGGTGCTTCTCGACCACGACTACAAAGATGCAGCTGCTGTGATCATCCGGGCCGTGCTGGAAGATGGGATCAGAAAGCTCTGCGAAGCACACAATATCGAAGCAGGCAAACGCGAAACCATCCAGCAACTGAACGAGAAGCTTTACAAGAAGAACGCATACACCGCCCTGATGCACAAGGAAATCATCGCAAAGGCCGAGATCGGGAATTGCGCCGCGCACGGGCGGTTCGATCAATACAAGAAAGACGATGTGGTGGCCTTCCTCGATTTCGTGTTGCGATTTCTGGCTCAGTACCTGAAGTAGTCCGCGGCTAACAAAGTGCTGCACTTGACCGGGCCGGCACGAAGTAACTTCGCGTCACCACGTTCACTTGGCCGGCCCGGCAAGTGAGCACGTCGTTCGGCGTCAAGTACAAGGCATCATGCCACCCTCCACTTTGCGCATTTCTGGCATCACCACTTCAGCGGACTTTGCCAGCTCGCCTTCAGGTCGGACAGACCGGCGCCGATCAAGGTGAATCCGGTGATCTTCAGGTGTGAAATGGAGGACTAGCTCATGTTCCTCCGTCACCCAGCCGCCCCAAGCGGCGTCCGGGGCCACCCCGCCCTGACTTACCCAAAGAGGCCTTGCTGCCCACTCAACTCCTTCTTGCAACTCTTCACCCAGAAATCGAGTCCGCGTTCATGCTTGCTGGCATAGACCAATTTATAAAGTGGACCACTTTTCCCGCGAATTGTAATGGCGTCAGAATACTCGTATCCGAGCAGTCGCTTCAGTTGTTCTTGGTAAATGCTCACATACAACTTCCGCATGTCAGCGGGTTCCGTCGACGTTGCATTTGCTCGTTTCTCTCGCCAGTGGGAGTCTGGCCCCAAAACTCGATCCAGATTTGACTCAAGCTCATCAAAGTACCGTTTCCAATTCCGCATGACATCCACTCCATCTGGAAACAGAATCAGGAGATCAACCCTGCCACATTGGGATAGAGTTTCTACTGTTGCGAAATCCAAATGGAGTCCCGTGGGATCGAGGAATGCCAACGTCAAGGATCTTGCGGGGATGTATTTCACCATCTCGCTGACCTGTTCATTGCAGTCACCCCGAAACACCTTGTACTTGTCTTCGTTCAAGATCTTTGAGAGCCGGGTTTCGCATGCCGATGCCCTGGACTCATTCAATTCGCAAAGCAAAATCTTGCTGAAAGCTTTGGGAGCCTTGGCGGCGATAAGCGGGGAACCGGGAACTCGCTCGTCAGTCCCGCGAATCTGGCAGATACCGGGTCCCGAAAAGAGGTCGACGTAAACGACACTCTTCCAATGGGGGCTATCGACCATGGCTATGGTTGTGATGTCGATATAGATGTTCCAGAATCGGAGCTTGTCTTTGGCCCAGCGACCGGAATCGCGGGTTGGCAACCCATCATCAACCTCCACGGAAGCGAGTAGATCATCCCAGCGGCTACGATGCCCGTTTTTCGCCATCAGATTTCCTCGGTTTGTTCAGTGGTGTTTCGTCCCAGGTGCGGCCATCGAGAATTCGACCGGTGCGGCTCTTCTGGACGCCGCCCCATTGTTTGAAGAAAAACGGGATGTTCATTGCGATGCACTTGTCTCGGATGGGGCGAACCCATTCCGGTTTCATCTCTCTCGCTCCCGGGCCAGATTCGCCTCCCACTATGACCCACTCGATACCCTTCAGCGGCAGCTTGGGAATTGGTCCCAGAAGTGGCTCGACTGACAGGAAGTGGATGGCCGCTGGGGTTTTTGAGATGGTGGACGACCGCCAAGCATAGTCGGCATTCTCGACACTTGTGCCGAGCCAGATATTATTCGGCCACGGAAGGTCGCCTGAGATTTCGAGCGCACGCTCAGGCCGTTTCGTCAGGATCTGAAACGTGTGTTGCGACGCCCGGTTCATCACATCAAAACACGACTGGATGTACTCCGTGGGGACATCTTTGTGAAACAGGTCACTCATCGAGTTGACGAAGATCACCCTTGGTGATTTCCACTTGAGAGGCAAGTCCACCAAATCGGGCTGGAGCGTCAAACGAAAACCGTCCGCATATCGTGGCTGCCCCATCGCCTCCAAGCGATGAGCCATCCGTTCGGCGTAACAGAACTTGCACCCCGGACTGATCTTGGTGCAGCCGGTGACTGGGTTCCAGGTGGCCTCGGTCCACTCGATAGATGAAGATTGAGCCATTGACTCCTCCTTGAGCCATTGTGTTCAAATGAACAGGTTTCGTCAACAGGTCTTTAATGCCTCACCACCTGAGCGGGCTTTGCCAACTGGCCTTCAGTTCGGCCAGTCCGGCGTCGATCAGGGTTGCTCCAGTCGTGCCGGTGATCTTCAACTGCCGAGCTGTCGTCACCTGGCCGATATCGAGGGCCTTGGCTCCGGTGGCGTTGAGGTCAGACAGGACGCGGGCGAGGTGCAGGGGTTCGACTTCCAGCACGAACCGCGTCTGGCTCTCCGAGAAGAGAGCGTCGACCGCATCGTGCGATTCCGGGCAGACGCCGGTGATGGACGCTTCGACACCCAGCCCGCCCGCGAAAGCCATCTCGGCCAAGGCCAGGGCGAGGCCCCCTTCGCTGAGGTCGTGGCAACTCCGCACGAGGCCCGCAGCCAGCACCGCGTGAACGGCAGTGAGTGTCTTCGGGGCCTGAACGAAATCGACGCGAGGGACGGTGCCGCCGTCAAGGTCTTGCACGAAGGCGAAGTGGCTGCCGCCGAGTTCGGACTTGGTACGGCCCACGAGGATCAGGCGATTGCCTGCTTCCTTGAGGTCCATCGTCACGGCGTTCTCGACGTTCTCGATCTGCCCGAGTGCGGAGATCAGTAGCGAGGACGGGATGGTGATGACCCGCTTCTTCCCGCTCTCATCGTCGTACTTGAACTCGTTGTTGAGCGAGTCCTTGCCGCTGATGAACGGGGTGCCGTAGGCCAGGGCTGCGTCGTGGCAGCCGAGGGCGGCACGGACGAGCGAGCCGAGCGTCTCGGGGCGTTCGGTGTTTCCCCAACAGAAATTGTCGAGGATCGCGATCTGCGCTGGGTCGGCTCCCACCGCGACGCAGTTCCGCAGGGCCTCGTCGATCGCAGCTGCGGCCATCCAGTAGGGATCGCAGTCACCGTAGCGGGGGTTCATGCCGTTGGAGATGACAGCCCCGCGCATCGACCCGAGGTCGGGCCGCACGATGGCCGCATCGGACGGTCCGTCATTCATGATCCCGACCAGCGGCTTGACGACGCTGCCCGCTTGGACCTCGTGGTCGTACTGGCGGATGATCCACTCTTTGGAGCAGACGTTGAGCGAGCCGAGGATACGCTTGAGGGTGGCGTTGAAGTCGTCGGGGGAAAGTTGAGGGCTGAGGGCTGAGGGTTGAGGGGCAGACTTGCTGCGAGCAGTCAGTCGCGCCGACTCCTTCGGCGGGATGTACACCGCCTCGCGATTGACCGGCGGGCGACCATCGTGCAGGAACTCCATCGCCACGTTACCGACCTGCTCATCGTGATAGAACAGCCGCAGTCGCTGGTCGCTCGTGAACTTGCCAAAGGCGACCGCCTCGACTCCTTCGGAGGCACACAGCCGCTCGAATGCCTCCCAGTTCTCGGGAGGCACCGCGAGCACCATCCGCTCCTGCGCCTCGCTGATCCAGATCTCGGTGTACGACAGTCCGCTGTATTTGAGCGGGCACTTGTCGAGCCACACTTCAGCCCCGGACTTCTCGGCCATCTCGCCGACCGCGCTACTGAAGCCGCCCGCACCGCAATCGGTGATCGACCGATATAGCCCCTTATCGCGCGCATCGAGGATCACGTCGAGGACCATCTTCTCCTGGACCGCGTTGCCGATCTGCACCGCGCCGCC
>JANOKO010000382.1:0-4287 GCA_031419335.1 Planctomycetota bacterium | reverse complement strand
CCCGATGAGGCGGACCATGCGGTTGGAAAGTTCGACCAGGGTGGCCACGTCGATCTCCTCGGCGCGGGCGTTCTCGCCGAAGCCCATGCCTTGCAGGAGTTCCACGATCTGGGGCTTCTCGATGTGCCCTTTATAGACGGTCGCTAGCGCCGCCCGCAGGTGCTTCCGCCGCAGCGTAAACACGCGCCGCAGGAAGTCGTGGAAGAACTCCCGGTGTTCGATCTTCGCGGCCAGCTCCGGGTCGGGAGTCACCAACACCACAGCGGAGTCGACCTGTGGACGGGGCCAGAAGACTTGCGGGCCGAGCTTTTTGAGGATGCGAATCTGGCACTGCGACTGGAGCCAGATCGCCATCGCTCCGTACTCACCGGTGCGCGGAGCGGCCATCATCCGCTCGCCCATTTCGAACTGGACCGTGACCACCATCCGCTCCCACGGCAGGTCCGTCGCGATCAGGTTTCCAATGATCGGAGCTGCCACATGGTAGGGCAGATTCGCGGTCAGCTTCAGCCGTCGGTCTGGCTCGCGGGCCAGTTCCCGTCGCACTGTGTCGAGCACCTCGGGATGCAGTTGGTTTTTATTCTTGAGGGCGTCGGTGTGGAGCAGGGTGACGTTGTCGAGTCCCGCCGTCGCTTCGAGCGCGAGACCGTACACGTGCTTGTCGATTTCCACCGTGACGACATGCCCGGCATGGGCCGCCAGGAAAGTGGTCATGCCGCCAGTTCCGGTGCCGATCTCGAGAGCCACGTCTCGGGAGTCCAGTTCGGCATGACGGACGACAAACTCGATCAGGTTCAAGTCGATCAGAAAATTCTGGCCGAGGTCGGAGCGCGGGTGAATTCCGTGAGACTCAAACAGCCGCATGAGGTGAGTGCGCGTCTGGCGTTCCGAAGCGTCCACCGGTGCTTACTCTCCGAGGTAATTATGTTCGCCAGAACGTGGGGTGACTGAGCGAGGTCGTATGATTGAGCCAATTCGCCCACGCTCTGGCGAGCGTAGCTACGAAAGATGCCCTCCAACAAAAAAACGCCCAGGGTTGGGCGTTTTTCTTCTCCATCACGTATGTCCTGAGCGGAGAGGGGGGGATTCGAACCCCCGGTCCCCTTTCGAGGACACAACATTTCCAGTGTTGCACAATCGGCCGCTCTGCCACCTCTCCGGAGTCCGTCTCGGCGTCGCCGACTCGGAGTGTCTCTACTCAGCAGCGACTTTGGCTGCCCGTCGAGCCAGAACTTCGGCCTGCAGAGCTTCCTTGTCACCGCAGCGGTTCAACCGATTGGTGATCTTGCGGACCTCCGCCCGAGCTTCGCGCCAGACTGGGCACTTGCGCAGAAGCTTTTCCTGGGCTTTGCCGGAAGTGCCCTCGGTGTCCATCTTCTGAGTGAGCCTCTCCAGGCGCGTCTTCGCCAGACCCACCTGCCGCTCCAACAACGCACGATCCAAAGCCATGGGAGGCATTCCTTTCAGTCGATTCGGGACCCCATTGGGAAGCCAAGCATTTTGGCAGAGAGGATCAGGAAATGCAAACTGGATGGCAATCGCGAGTGTCGAAGGCGAATTCTCGCCGCATCTACTGAGAGAGATATGGGTTACAATCGAGCAAGTCGCATCCGAAAGGACTCTTGGCGTTGCCACATGAGACAATATCTGGCGTACATTCGCATCCCATGGTGTTGCCAGCTCTCCAGAATTGACCTCCCTCAACTCGACAGAGCGAGAGTCCGTATTCCCGCTCGACGATTGCCAAGACACGCATCATCTATTCATTAAATAGTCCGTGGCCCGGGCTTCCAGGACGTGATTCCATGTATTTCCGGCAGGGGTAACCTGCCCTTTCGACGGTGTTTAAGAGGCTGTGACAGCGGCTTGGGACATCGTCTTGGCGGATGGTGTGGCGGGCACCAGGCAGGGCAGGGTGTCTGCATTCTGTTTCGTCTGAATCGAAACGAACAGCCCCCACGACTTCATGCTGTGCGGCTGCGAAAGGGGCGTTCCGGCGTTCCACTCCCTACTCCGATGGCATACCATCCCCCGACGCGGCGGTGCTTCCGCCACTCCGATAATCCCGAGCCGGTACACGATTCATGTCTGACCCCTCTGCCATGCTCCAGACCGATACGGCCCGTGACTCGATTGCTCGCCTGCAATCGGCGTATACCGCGATCCGTACACAAATGTCACAGGTCATTGTGGGTCAGACCGAGGTCATCGACCAGCTGTTGATTTCGCTGTTCAGCCGGGGGCATTGCCTGTTGGAGGGGGTGCCGGGACTTGCCAAAACGCTGATGATCAGCACGCTGGCCCGGACCTTGTCGATGACGTTCAGCCGGATTCAGTTCACACCGGATCTGATGCCAGCGGACATTACGGGAACCGATGTACTCCAGCAGAACAAGTCAACCGGTGACCGCGAATTTCACTTTATTCAGGGTCCATTGTTCTACAACATGATCCTCGCCGATGAGATCAACCGCACACCTCCCAAGACGCAAGCCGCTCTCTTGGAAGCTATGCAGGAGCGCCAAGTCACAGTGGGCAAAGCGCGGCACCAACTGCCCGATCCGTTCTTTGTCCTCGCCACGCAAAACCCGATTGAGCAGGAAGGCACGTACCAGCTCCCCGAAGCCCAACAAGACCGGTTCATGTTCAAAGTCTTCGTCAAGTATCCGTCGTTTGCCGAGGAGAAACAGATCGCCATCCAGACCACGGGCACTCGGTCCAAGGACATTCTGCCGGTTCTGGGAGCTGAGGAAGTTCTAGAGTTGCAACACCTCGTTCGCGAGGTGCCGGTCACGGATCATGTGGTCAATTACGCTCTGGCCCTCGTCCGGCAGACGCGACTGAACCAGCCCGAAACGCCAGCCTTCATCACCGAATGGCTGAGTTGGGGGGCCGGTCCCCGCGCGGTGCAATTCCTGCTGCTCGGGTCCAAGGCCCGCGCGCTCCTGCAAGGCCGGACACATGTCACGACCGAGGATGTCCAAGCGCTCGCTGCGCCCGTTCTGCGCCATCGAATCGTCGTCAACTTCGCAGCCGAAAGCGAAGGTGTCACGACTGACAAAGTGGTCGAACGCATGATCGCCGAAACGCCTTCCAAGGAGAGCGAACTCAGCCGCGATCCACGGTTTAAGGGAATGTTCGCGGTTTAATGGCCTTTGAAAAAGGCTGTGGCACGGGCTTCCAGCCCGTGATTCCTTGGGTTTGGCACATGGGCAGGATGTCCATGCCACGTATTTCAACAGACCATTCGTGTATTCACTCCCTGAGAGCTGTTTCGAGTGTCGTCTTGACACTCAGCCCTCGCTCCCAGCCCTTCACCCGATGTGAAGGGGAGTCGGAAGGTGTCAAGACCGGGACGGAAACCGCTCACTATGGTCGGATGAACCACTTTGGCGGACATCCATTTGTCGGAGATTTCCGAGCCGCCTGCTGGATTATTGAAATCGGGGCTCCTCCAGAAGACAGTTTCTCGTAACCCCTCGCAGACTGTGAGACTCGATTGTGCATGACCGACTCAACGCTCCCATCCCCGCTTCGGAAATATCGGACCTCCCGGATGGTTTTCTCCTGTTGGAGTTTCTCCGTTCCGGAGTGGACCAACCGGACCGGGCAGAGTGGTCCTTTGGGCAACTGGTGGCGCGTCATAGTCCGATGGTACTGGGAGTCTGTCGTCGCTTGCTGCGAGACCCGGCCGAAGCCGAGGACGCGGCACAGGCCGTGTTTCTGGTGCTCTGGAAGAAAGCAAGCAGTCTCGAGGGCGATGCACTCGGCGGCTGGTTGCACCGGACAGCGATTCTCGTCAGCCGCAACGCGAACCGTGCTCGTCAAATCCGCCGCATCCTTGAAGGGCGTGCTGCTGCCATGAACTCACTGAACTCCGTGAACGACTCTGTGGACTGGACCTCAGTACGCGAGGTTCTTGACGAGGAACTCGATCAACTTCCCGAGAAATACCGAGTGCCCTTGATCCTGTTTCATCTGGAGGACCGGTCGCTCAGTGAGATCGCCCAACTGCTGACCGTCAGTTCGGCGACCATTGGAACTTGGCTCAGCCGCGCTCGCGAGATGCTGGCTGCCCGATTGATGCGGCGCGGAATCACCGTGGGAGCCATCGCGCTGGCGACCGGGTTGTCGACGGCAGTTTCTGCAGCTCCGGTGGCTCCGACGTTTGCGGCTTCGACCGTGGCGGCGGCCAGCCTCTACGGTTCGGGGAATCTGGCAGTGGCGACTGAGTTGTCGAGTTCGACCTCGGCAATGGCCTCAGAATGTTTGCGGGCCGGGCTGTTG
>JANOKO010000381.1:0-4466 GCA_031419335.1 Planctomycetota bacterium | reverse complement strand
GCGATGCGACGAGCCAGTGCCTCTTGTTCCTGCGTCACCCAGACATCCAAAGCGATGTCTGGGCCACCCTGCCACCCTGCCTTAGAGAAAACACAAAAAGGGGACCCTGACACCATGAACACCACAATATATGTTTTGAGATTCTCCGCGATTCTTTGGTGTACCTGCGCAATGTGGGTGCATAGTGTGTGGTCTGACGATAAGATCCCGTTCGTGCATTCGTGGTTGTCGTCTCACACGTTTGACAGAATTGCAGTAGCGGGTGATCGACTAGTTGTCTATGACAGAGCGAGTGGACATGTTGTAGCGAGTTCCAAACTAACTCTACTTCAAAAATCATTTGACCACATGACTTGGGTGAGTGACCGAGAATTGTGTGTGTACTCGAAGGATTGTCATTGTCCAGTAATCTGGGATTTAGTTATAGATAAAATACGACCGATCGTTGACCCCTTACCATTAGGTGAGAGTCTAGGGCCAGCGTCTTACAATTCTTCCAAGCTATGCTTTGTGTGCGCAGTCAAGAAGACTTCACTGAACGGGAGTTCTGCAAACACATTATTCCGGGTCTACGATGGCAAGGGTAACTCTAGTGACATCAACATCCCGTTCCGCCTTGAGGACTTCCCAATTGTCAGGGCTGTGTGGTCAGAAGACGATTCTAAGATTTACATGCCAACCGTTTTGGAGGAGGGTGTGCCAGGAATTGCTTATTATGGACTGGCGAATGGTGACATAGGCACTTTGGTCGGAGTAGGAGTAGCTCCAGAATCGAAGTATCACTACGACCCTGTTATCGTCGACGCGTTCAATGAATGCGTTGTATTTGAGTCTAGCACGCTTGGTGGCACTGCTATTTATGACATTCGTCATAAGAATCTGCGAATTGCTACCATGAGTACAGGGTTTGGGCGTCCTATTTCGTCGCGTATAAACTCCTCCCACTTGGCGACAATTGAGAAATCAACCAAAGGCACAACGAACATGGTCTATGTGACACAGCGGTCTCATATGGTAGCCAGTAAGTGTATCTATACAGGAGATGCCAGAAGGCTAAGGTGGACTAGTCGCCAGACACTTGAGATTCTCCTAGTGAGTAATTCTGATCAGAGCTCTATTGTCGAATTGCTCCCAGAGCCTGGAATTGTCAATGAACTTCTAGGTCCACTCAATTTGCAAGAAATATGTGATCCATGAGGATCTGAGGGCGGGGTCGCGGGGTGGCACCGGTTGGCTCGCTTTGGAGCCTACCGGTGTGCCTTGGCACAAGAGGTCTTCGCCAGAGACTACGTCCCTGCCAGAGCCTCTTCCGGCTCCGCGGGGTGGCCCAGGTTGGTCGCTTTGGACCCTACCGGTGTGGCGAAGCCAGAAGAGGTATCTTGTGGTGCAGAGCCTGCTGACCGTATCATCCTGTATCATCCTTCAGTGTGATCTGGCTCCCTGATGAATAAACCGTGGTCACCATCACCTGCCGAAGGAGTTCTCGTGTGGAGAGTCCCCTCCGAGAAAACCTCTTGTGCCGTTGGCACACCGGTAGCCCAAAGCGGCAACCGGTGCCACCCTGCGTGGCTTGCTCACTTTCATCACCACTCATTTGCTTGGCTTCAGCGTTGGAGCGCATCAGGCAAGCGCGAGTTGGAGCGGTTGGCCAGCGACTTCCACTCAGTGCTCGCCAGCGAGCCGACAGTTCGCGACATTGCGTGGTATCACGAGAGCGACATGAGGAGAGCAGATGCACCGAGTTCTACCACACCGAACGCGGCCTAACTTCAATAGCACTGCGTGCAGCCTATGGTCTTGGTTCAGCGGAAGGTGGGGTGACTCGGACAAGTTTGGCAATCGCCAAAGGAAAGCGGCCTCTTGCGGCTCGAAGGGCCAGCCGTTCGTCTCGTCAGGGCTGGAGGCTTTGGTCACCAATCCTTATCGAGAAACAAGTCCCAACGGGGCGGCCATTCGAATTGTCACTCGCTTCGCAGGAGTGGAATGTCCGGGTCTTGAGCCCTATGAACTGCATGGTGGGCCACTTCCCAGGGGCGTTACCCCTGGCTGGATGAATGGATGGCCCGTCGGGCCGAAGGAGCCGTGCCAAAGAATCTGGCCCGACACAGCGCCCGGGGACGACGACTCGGCATTGAAACTCGAGTTGTTGTTGTGGACCATGTCCTGAGAGTGGACTCGTGGTGGCAGCCAGCGGTGGTCACCCAGAGCATCGATCTTGCGAAAGTGTGTCTCATGGCTGAATCCGAATGGCGGCTGACCTGTTTCGCCTGTGTCCTTGTCGGGATGGCAGCGTGGGAGTGGCTTGCCCCGAGTAAGCAGCGTGTCGCCCCGCGATCATCGCGCTGGTTGGCGCATCTCGGATTGGTGACGATCAACACTGTCGTGGCTCGGTTACTCGTGCCTCTCACTGCGGTCCAGGCCGCAGACTGGGCCGCCACCCAGAACTGGGGAGTGCTGCAACATGTGCAGTGGCCCAAGTGGGCGGAATTTGTAATTGCGCTGGTGCTGCTCGACCTGGCGATCTATGGCCAGCATGTCCTGTCGCATCATGTCCCGTGGCTGTGGCGATTGCATAAGGTGCATCACGCGGACCTCGATCTGGATGTCACGAGCGGAATCCGCTTTCATACGCTGGAGATTCTACTGTCCGCTGTGTTCAAGCTGGGGTTGGTCGTGGTGTTGGGGCCGACGGGGATGGCGGTCATGGTGTTTGAGATTGTGCTGAACGCGGGTTCGCTCTGGAGCCATAGCAACATCCGTCTCCCACTGACGATCGATCGATGGTTGCGGTTGATCCTCGTGACTCCCGACATGCACCGCGTACACCACTCGGTTCTTGTCGCTGAGACGAATCGTAACTTTTGCTTCCACCTTCCCTGGTGGGATCATCTGTTTTGTACTTATCAGGCCCAGCCACATGCGGGGCATGAAAAGATGGTCATCGGTTTGGAATCCCCTCGGGACGAGAAGCAGGTCATCCGGGTGACGGGATTGCTCGCCATGCCGTTTAGCAGCAACACCGAGAGCAGCCTATTGAACAAGACTGTGACCCGGGCCTCGGCCCCGTGATTCACTGGGTGTCCGGTCCAGAGTCTAGTTCAAGAGGGCATTCGAACGGATGAATACCAAACGGTGCCCGCTCGGCTCCAGGTATGCTGTGGAGACCCGATCGGATTGAGTGGCCTTGGTGTGCCATCGTCCGGACTGTGCGATGAGGGCGTCTCTTCGGATTGGATGATGAATGGGATACCTGTAGCCCCTGCCTGTGGAGAAAGAGCAGCAGCAGTCCGTGCCGAGAAACTCGCCATCGAAGTCGCAGGAACCTCCTCCAGATCGGCTGTCTCCCTCTCTGAGAGACAAGGAGCACACCGGTTCTGGTGACTCTGGTGCGGAGTGAAGACTGAGATGTGACGACTGACAACTCACCACGTTTTCAACAGTACGTGGCCGTTGATCCCCCGACCGGTCTTTGTCCTCCAAGGCCGGTCTGTTAGCTTGTCGTCTCCCAGCAATCCAGCAGCGCTGGGCCATCCCGAGAGTACCCATGACCGACGGCGAGTCCGTAACACCTGCTCCACGCTCAACCGGACAATCACGGCGATTTCTGGTCCCGCGTTCGCGTCGACTCACCTGTGATGTCCTGCATTTTCACCAGCAAGTACCGCTTTGCCCGCATCACCGTATGTGTCAGTTGGGTCCATTGAGTACCCTTCGCGCAGCCAGCGAAACACGGGTCTCGTGGCCCGTGCTGTTCCTGAAGGCGTACGCTCTTCTGGCACGGGAGGTTCCCGTCTTTCGGCAGACGTGGATGTCATTCCCCTGGCCCACGATCTACCAGCATGGGACCAGTGTCGGCATGCTGGCTATCCAGAGGGAATTCCGGGGTGAGCCGTGGCTCTTTTGGGGGCGCTTCCATTCCCCGGAGGACACGCCGCTGCTGGAACTCCAACGGCAGCTTGACCGCTATCAACAAGCCCCGGTTGAGCAGGTGTTCCAGCGGTTTATCCTGTTGAGTGCCATCCCCAATCCCCTACGGAGGTTGATCTGGTGGTGTCATCTGAAGTTGAGCGGAACCACACGATCGAAACGAGTGGGAACATTCTTTCTTTCGACGCTGGCCAGCCGTGGAGTGGAAATCGACTGCCCCCCCTCTTTCCAGACGGGCGTCCTAAGCTATGGTCCACTCGATACACAAGGGCATTCTCGCGTTACACTGGCGTACGATCACCGGTTGATGGATGGCCGACTGGTGGCCGACAGTCTGCAGCGCCTTGAGCAGATCCTGAATGGCGTCCTGGTCGAGGAGTTGCGGGCACTGGCCGCACTGAGCAACTCGAAGCCGGCTTGAGCCTTGATGCCCCTGCCCCCCTCACAGGATCCCCATGTCTGCTTCACTGGAAGGCAAAGTTGCTCTGATCACCGGGGGTTCCCAGGGGATCGGTCGGGTCGTGGCCACAGCGCTGGCC
>JANOKO010000380.1:0-9962 GCA_031419335.1 Planctomycetota bacterium | reverse complement strand
GATTTCCAGGCCGCGGGCGAAGAACCCGTAGCGGTCGACGCCAGTGATCGTGGCCTCCATTCGCAGGCCAACCTTGTCCTTCAGGAACAGCAACAGCTTGATCTGGGACAGGGCTCGCTCGGCATCAGCGGCCCGCCGCTCGGTCAACGAACAGGTCTCGCACGTCGCATCGAGGTACTCGGTGCTGAACCCCTCGCGCTTCGGGCGTTTGGCGATCACTTGCTTGAGTTGGCGGTGGATCACGAGGTCGGGATACCGCCGGATGGGGCTGGTAAAGTGGCAGTAGTCCGGGGTGGCGAGGGCGAAGTGGCCCTCCTCTTTCGTGGAGTAGGTCGCCTGCTTCAGGCTCCGCAATAGGGCGAAGTTCACCGCGTACTCTTGCGGCGTGCCGTGGACCTTTTTCAGCAGAGCCTGCATGTCGGCCTGTGACCGCAGCTGGGGCACCGGGCAGCCGATGGCCTTCACGAAGTCTTGCAGGACTTGCAGCCGTGCCGGTGTCGGTTCGGGGTGGATGCGGCGGGGGAAGAGCAGCCCGGCCTCAGCCAGTTTGCGGGCGACCGCAATGTTTGCGGCGAGCATGCACTCCTCGATCATCTGGTGGCTCTCGTCGCCCTGGACGAGGTGCGCCCCTGTCATGCGGCCATCGCGGTCGAGGTCGATCTTCACCTCGCTCAGTTCGAGGTTGATCGCTCCCTGCTCCATGCGCCGCGCCCGAAGTACGCGAGCCAGCTTCTGCATCCGCCAGACGGTGTCCCACACGTCCTTCGGCAGGGTGTCAGGCCGCTCCTTGGGGCCGCTGACCAGGGCTGTCACTTGCTCATAGGAGAAGCGGTGTTTGACCCGGATGGCACTATTGGAGAAGCGGGTGGCTGTGACGGCACCGTGCTTGTCGATTTCCATAAAGGCCGACATCGTGAACCGCACGCGCTCGGCTTGCAGGCTCGCCAAACCGTTCGAGAGGATCTCGGGCAGCATCGGCAGCACGCGCCCCGGCAGGTAGATGCTGTTGCCGCGTTCGCGGGCTTCGCGGTCGAGGGCTGAACCAGCAGGCACAAAGTGCGACACGTCGGCGATGTGGACGCCGAGAGTCCAACTGCCGTTGGTGTGGTGTTCGAGCGAGATGGCGTCATCGAAGTCGCGTGCGTCGACGGGGTCGATCGTGATGATCGTCGTCCCAGTGAGGTCCTCGCGACCGGCCAGATTCGTGTCGTCGAAATCCTCAGCGGATTGATGGGCTTCGGCCAGCACGTCTTCGGGAAAGTCGGTGGGCAGGCCGAACTCGTGAATGATCGAGGTCGTGTCGACGCCTAAATCGGTCGGCATTCCGAGTCGAGTCTTGACCACTGCTTCGCCCGCTCGGCGAGCCGACGGGAACCGCAGCATCTCGACGACGACCTTGTCGCCGGGCCTGACGCCGCTGGGCTCGGGATCGTCGACCGTGATCGGGTCATTGAATTGGCGACCGTCAATCCGGACGAAGCCACCGTGATTGTCCTCTCCGTAGGTGCCAACGAACGTCGTCGTGGCACGCTTAAGCACCTTCTCGACCACGGCGATCCGCTGTTCCCCGAACCGCCGCTGACCAGTCAGCTTGACGAGAACCTCGTCCTTGTCCTGGGCATCGCGCATGTCTTCGGCAAAGACAACGATGTCGCCCACGATCTTGGGGACTGTCGAGGCAATGGGGGTCACATACCCATCCCCCATCGCGGTTCGCCGGATGGTTCCCGTGATCCCGTCTGCGCGCTTGCGGCTTTCAATCCGGCCCGATTCGGCCCATTGAATGGCCCCCTCATCGACCATGCGATGGAGGATGGATTGCAGCGGTTCTAGCTGAGGTTTGCGAACCTCGAGTCGTTTGGCGAGTTGTGCAAACCTGATGGGCCGGTATGACGGCCCTTGGAGATAATCCCGAACTCGAGATTCCAACGGATCCATGCGATTCCTGTGTAACATTGAGAGAGTGAGGGATCCACTCCTATGAGAGAGGTCCACCGACCTCGATCCCTCATAGATAAGCTAACGTGTTTCATCCGCCGGGGACACCGGCACGCTCATCCTATGTGAGTTCTGCAACCACTTTTGAGTGACCTCCATCGTGAACTCTATCTAGAGGAGGACAGCACTGACTACGACCAGGTTCGCAAATACGTGCGAGAATTCTGCCAGAAGTGCTGTCTGGGGCGTGCTGCTTTACTTCGCATCGAGCCAGTTGTCCCCAACTTTCACGTCCACCACGACCGGAACGTTGAGTGGCAGGGCGTGTTCCATCTCGTGCTTCACGAGAGCGATCAGCGAGGCCACATCCGCTTCGGGGGCTTCGAAGACCAGTTCGTCGTGGATCTGGAGCAGCATGCGGCCGGGGTGATTCGCGGCTTTCATCTTGGCCGCGACGTGGAGCATGGCCTGCTTCACGAGGTCGGCGGCTGAGCCTTGGATCACGGTGTTGACGGCGGTGCGCTCGGGCATGTTGAGGGTGCGGAAGCGTTTGGGGCGGATGCCGTCGATCTCGCGGCGGCGACCCAGGATCGTCTTGGCGTACTTGGTGTGGGCGACCTCATCGAGGGTCTGGTTCATGAACTTCTCGACACCGGCATAGCGACGAAAGTAGTCCTCGATGAAGGTCTCGGCCACCGAGCGTTCGATCCCCAGCGTGGCAGCCAGTCCGTACGAAGTCTGGCCGTAGATCACGCCGAAGTTGACCGCCTTGGCCACGCGGCGTTGGTCGCTGGTGACCTCGGCGGGGTCGACGCCGTAGACCTCGCTGGCCACGCGGCGGTGGATGTCTTCGCCCTTACGGAACGACTCCATCAGAGCCGGGTCCTGGCAGAAGTGCGCCAACACCCGCAGCTCGATCTGCGAGTAATCTAGACAGACCAGCTTCCATCCCGGCTCGCTGGGGATGAAGGCCCGGCGGACCAGTTGGCCCTCGGGAGTGCGGACCGGGATGTTCTGCAAGTTGGGGTCGGTCGATGACAACCGACCGGTGGCAGCTGTGACTTGGCTGAACGAGGTGTGGACCTTTCCCGTGCGGCGGTTGACCATCAGCGGCAGGGCATCGAGGTACGTGCCCTTGAGCTTGGCGAGCATGCGATGCTCCATCAGCTTCGCGGGGAGCGGGTGCTTCGAGGAGAGTTCTTCGAGAACCTCCTCATCGGTACTGGGGCCGGTCTTGGTCCGCTTGACGATCGGGAGTTTCAGTTCCTCGAACAGGATCGTGCCGAGTTGCTTAGGGGAGTTGAGGTTGAACTCATGCCCGGCGAGGGCGTGGCATTCGGTGGTCAGCCCGACCATGCGGGCCTCGACCAGCACGCTCTGGCGTTTGAGTTCGTCGCAGTCGACGCGGATGCCGTTGGACTCCATCTCCGCGAGGATCGAAATCAGCGGGCGTTCGAGGTTCCAGTACAGATCCCACAACGACTGTTCCTTGAGTTGGGTCTCGATCAAGGCGGCGAGTTGCCAGGCGACATCGGCGTCCTCGCTGGCGTATTCGGCGACCTTCTCGACATCGACCTCAAACATCTTGAGCTGCTTGGGTCCCTTGCCGATGAGGTCGCTGGTGGGAATCTTTTTGCGATGCAAGTAGCGCTCGGTCATCTCGTCCATGCCGTGGCTGCGGGCTCCGGCATCGAGCAGATAATCGCCGACCATGGGGTCGACGCCGACGGAGGCGATCTCGACGCCGTGGGCCTTCAACACCAGCATGTCATACTTGATGTTCTGGTTGAGGACCGTCCGCGTCGGGTCTTCGACCAGTGGCTGGATCGCGGCGAGAACCTCTTTCCCGTTGAGCGTCTTGGACCCCGGCGGACCATCGACCGGGACGTAATACCCGACCCCCGCCTGCCAGCAAAACGCCCAGCCGACGATCTCGCAGTCGAGCGGGTTGAGGCCGGTGGTTTCCAGGTCGAGGCAGAACTTGGGTTGCTGCTTCAGCTCGGTGAGGAACGCCGCGAACTCCTCATGAGTGTGGATGGTGGTCCAGTGACGGGTGCCTTCGTGGGCAGGCATGTCGCCCGTGATCGACTCGGCCAGCTTGGCTTGGGCGGTCGCGGTGTACCGTTTGAAGCCGTAGTCGGTGAACAGTTCGACGAGCTTGGGCCAGTTCGGGGGCTGGACGCGGGCGGTTTCCCAGTCGAGTTCGATGGGCAGGTCGCGATTGAGCCGAACCAATTCGCGGCTGGTGTGGGCCAGATGGGCGAACTCCTTGAGGTTCTTCGATACGACTGCTTTTTTCACCTTGTCCGCATTGGCCAGGACGTTCTCGAGCGTGCCGTACTCTTGCAACAGAGTGGTCGCCGTCTTGGGCCCGACCTGCGGGACTCCCGGCACACCGTCGACGGCGTCCCCCATCAGCGACTGGAAGTCGACGACCTGATCGGGCCGGATGCCCCAGTCAGTTTTTAGTTCCTCCACGCCGAAGAACTGCTTCTTGCGGATGCTGTACATCTTGATCTTGTCGTTGAGCAGTTGGCGGGCGTCCTTGTCGGCGGTGACCAGTCGCACATCCATACCCGCCTTGGCGGCGCGGGTGGCGAGCGTGGCGATCACATCGTCGGCCTCCCAGCCGTCAACGATGACGACGGGGATGTTGTAGGCCCGGATGAGGTCGAGGACGAGCGGGATCTGCATCTGCAGGTCTTCGGGCGGGGGATCGCGATGGGCCTTGTACTGGGGGTAGATTTTGTTCCGTTCACCTTCTCCCCGGGAGTCCATCGCGCAGATCAGGTGCGTCGGATGCTTCTCATTGATGAGGTACTCGATGTCCCCCGTGAAGCCGAACAGCGCGTTCGTCGGCTGCCCGCGCGAACCGGTCATCGGCTGGCGGATGGCGTGGTAGACCTGAAACACGAGAGACAGGGTGTCGACGATGTAGAGGGTGTCGCTCATGAACACTCCGGGCGGGTCGTAGAATTCTGCCGAGACAAGAGAGTCAGCAGGCAGAAGTCTTACGACTTCTGCTACAAAAAAAAGCCCGCGTCATCGAAGTCTGGCGACTCGAAACGCGGGCTGGGAGAGCGAGTGAACGGTTATTTGGACACGGAGTCATCCGGAGTCGCACTATCGGCCCCGGCAGCATTTTGGATGGCTTGATAGACCTCGCTACGATGCACGGGCACATCGCGCGGGGCTTCAATTCCGAGGCGAACTTTGTCACCCCGGATCTCAATCACGGTGATCACGATCTTGTCGTTGATCACAATGCTTTCATTCGGACGGCGAGAAAGAACCAACATGCGACACCCCCTCATGGGTCGGTGGGACAAATACTCTGGCGAAATCTCCTCAACGGTTTCCATGACGTTCGACGGAGAGCCACAATCTGCCCAAAACTCTGTTGCAATATTAGACGGACTTGATCCACCGTCAATCCGCGATCTTGAGAGAATCTCTTGACATCACACAAATTTCATGCTTCGAGGGTGCCTGCCACCCCGAAAATCTTGCTTTGTTTCACTATTTTAACATTGATTCGACACTTGGGAGGTGGGTTGTCAAGTCACTCATACGTCTCCACCGACCCGCTGAAGTACCGCTGAAGACCAAATTCGGTGTAAATCCGGATCGCCCCATCGTCGTCGATCCCCTGACAGGCTCCAGACAAAGTGCGAATTCCGTCGTTCAGAGTCACGGTCTGGCCCGCCAGCAGACAACGTTGCCGCCACTTCCGAGCCAGAGACAATGGAAGACTGGTGAGGTCGCCGAGATCTGATTCCAATTGGGACAGCACCCGCTCCAGCACTTCGTTGCGAGTGGGCGGGTCAGAGGTCAAGTCGGCCAGCGAGGTCATGCGTGCCTGCACCTCGGGCGGGGCTTCGCGGGCCGAGTTGCTGACATTGATTCCGATCCCAATGACGAGTCGCGGAGGCGTCACCTGCGGCACCTCAACCAGAATCCCACCCAGCTTCCGCCCATCCGCATAAACGTCATTCGGCCACTTCAAACGCACATCGGACGATGGAATGCAAGGGGCCAGTGCCTCGCAAATGGCCCCTCCGACCGCCACCGACAGCGTCGGCCAGCGGTCGGCGGGAATGCCCAGAACGAGCGGCTCGATCACGAGCGAGAACGTCAACGCCCCCTCGCTGGCCCACCAGCGGTTCGCCCCCCGCCCGCGCCCGGACTGTTGCCGATCACAGATCACCAGTCGCGGATGGGGGCGCGGATCTGCGGCTGTGGCGATCGCGTAGTCGTTCGTTGAACCCAGATCGTCGAAGCAGTCGACCTTCTGGACCCAACCTGCGGCGAGGAGAGAAGTGAAGTCGCAGCTCACGCCTCACCCGCCAGTGTGTGCCGCATGAAATGCAGGGCCAGACGCAGGTTCGCCTGCGTCCAGAGCAGCGGGGTGATGTCGTTGGGCACCCACTTACCGGCCTCGCAGTAGTACGACTCCGGACAGCGGTAGGCCCCGAACCGCGACTCGGCTGTCGTCAGTTGGCCCAGCGACCGCTGCAACCGAATCCGCTGCATAATGCGGTCATCGTCATACCCCAACAACTGATATCGACGCCCATAGATCACGGACAGGATGGGGTCGAAGATGCACCACTGGGCTTCGAGTCCGGGCTTGAGGAGTTGGTCACGAGCCCCCAGATTGTCGCTGAAGTCAGCGGTTCGCTCATAGGCCTTGAGCAGGGTCTTGTAGTCGGCACACCAGTACGAATCGCCAAGATACCGCCGGATGCCGAACTCGCCTTGAAGGTTCCCTCGCACATGATCCAGGATCATGTTCTCCGCATCACCACCCGGAGTCACCGGCAACACATCGATGGGATAGTGCAGGAACAGCAGGGCGGCATCGTACTCCCGCCGCTTGGCCGGATCGTCCTGCACACATTCGTTCGGCAGCCCATGCATCAGCGATTCTCGCCCACGTTGTGACAACTCATGCGCCAGCTTCAGGACAGCATTGTCCCCTCCCAGAATGGCCGAAGCCGCATCGCTAATCAGCCAGAGTTTGAACTGCTCAAGCCCACCCAAGGCCACCCCAATGCTGCTCATCGAGACCTTGCGTGTCTCCTCCCAGTGGCCGCTGTCCTCGTCCAGCCAATACTCAATCTTCTCCCAATACTTGAGTAGCAATACCAGGACAGCCACATCCTCCCGCTCCAGCACCAGATCCCCGGCGATCGCCAGCTTGCTCGTCAGCCAGAGCCAGTACCCCAACGCATCGTTCTGGGCATGCGACCACTTCTCGGGCAGCTCGGTCAGGTCGCCGCGAAACCGCACATGCGGCCGCTGCATTGGCTCGCTGGCATCGGCCCGGCCTTCAATGATGTCGGTGAACCGGTGCTGATATGTGCGGTAGAAGGCCGTAATCGCCCGTACCGTTTTGACCGCCGCTGCCTTGTCGCCGATCACCCAATGAGCATGGGCGATGTGAATATTGTCGCGGACCCAGATGTTTGCATACCCGGTCAGGGCGAAATCGTCCCCCTCACCCGCCGCAGCTGAGAACAACCCGTTGGGCAACGCGGGAAAACGAAACGTCCCCTGGGCAGTCAAGAAAGAAACAATGCGATCCACGTCACCAGCCGTCGAATCCGCACTCATCCAGTTGCAGGGAGAGGTCTCAGAAAGATTCAACAGGTCGACCTCGTGCCATGGGGTTTGTCCATCCCGCCGGAGTTCCTCACTCTGGCCCAGCGACGCATCGTAGGGTCCAGGAATGCCTTTCGGGAAGTGACCACATCACCCGACACGCTTCCTTTCACGACCTTAATCGCAGATCCGCGTCCCTCGTGCGGGTGGCAGCCCGTGCATTCGACAGCATTTCCAATTCACGAACTGAAATTGCATGTCGCAGGATGTTGACTGGAGGGCAAACTGTACTGACTAGCGAAGCTTTGCAATCTCTAGTGGATCGACGCAGTTGATGGTGAGGAACATTGCAAATAGCCTGAAAGAGACTCATAAGAGTTCGGAAGGTCTCTGGGAGAGTGGTAGGTTTCTTTCGTGAATCAACTGTCCGCATCTTTCGGGAGACATTGCCGTGGTGACTGATATTCTGTCTCGATGTGTCCGCACTGGCGGAATGTTAGCCATTGCATGTGTTCTCCAGGTGGGAGCAGCAGACGCGGGCTGCAATTGTGGTGGCAGTTCCGCGGTCCATGGCACCGGTCCGATGATGGGACCAGTGATGATGGACGGGAGTATGGTCGGCGGGATGGGTGGCGAGACGCAGTGGTACGGGGGGGCAGCGGTGTCTCCGCTGCCGATGACTCCGGACGTGGCTCCGCCTCCGGGGACTTTGGGGCAGACCTACCAGCGCCCAATGCGTCCGATTCCGGTGGACAAGCACCCGCGCATCAGCCTCATTGATGTACGGGCGACCGGGGCAACCGCGATCAGAATCTTTGGCACGAATGAATACCGGACCAAAGATGGCATTACAGGGTTTCAGGACCGCAAGGACGCCTCGGTCTGGCGGTTTGAATCCGAACCGCTAGTCCCCGGCGTCCCGCACATCTACCGCGTCGAAGCTCGCTATGGCGAGTCCGTGCAGCAGAAGTACGTCCGCCTGGTTCCGGGCCGCATCGTCACGCTGGATTTTTGACAAGCGTATGTCCGAATGCACACGGAATGCCCAGGGGGTGACATCAGTCACCCTCTTTTGTATTGGAGGAATCGCTCTGTTGGTTGTGGCCTGTGAGTCAGCTTTCCAGCGATGCACCGGGTGGCCATGCAGCGCATCCTTCGACTATCCTCGCGGCACTCGAAATCCGCTCCGCGATGTGAGGTGTCCGATGCGTAGCTTCTGGATCACTATCTGCCTGTGCCTACTCTGCTTGCCTGCCTTCGCTGCCGATCCTGTTGCAGCTCCGCCACCCGCGATCCCTCACTGGGTGAGTGCCTCCACGAACGGGTCGCAACCGGTCGATCTCGTGCGATCGTTCTCTGCGGACGCCCCCATCCAGCAGGCGACGCTGAAGTTCGCAGCTGACTTCTGCTTCGCCACCGTGGCCATCAATGAGACCGAGGTGCTGGAGGTCGCCCCGTTTGTGCAGTTGCAGACGCTCGACGTGACGAACGCCGTGCAGCGGGGCGAGAACCGGCTGCGCGTGCGGATGCGGGAGGGGAACCGGTTGTCGGGGGTGGCTCTGTCCTTGGAGGTCCGGTATGTCGATGGCACCACGACGATGGTCGCGAGCGATGGGGCGTGGACAGTGGGGCTGGTCGATCCGACGGGCGTGCTGAAGGTGCCGCCGTTGGAGACGGAGAAACTCCTGGTGAAGGATGGTGGCGCGGTGGCCCCCGAACTGTGGGGCATCGGTCGAAGGGACATCTCGCTGTCGGCGTTTGAGAACTATGAGCAGTGGCAGCAGTCCAAAGGCGCGGTCGCTGACAAGAACCGCCCCAAGTTTTGGCTCGCCCCAGGCTTCGAGATCTCCGAACTAAGAGTCGCCCAGCCGGACGAGGGGTCGTGGATTGCGATGGCGTTTGACGACCAGGGGCGACTGACGGTCTCGCGCGAGGATGTGGGGCTGTTGCGGATGACGATTGCGGAGGACCGCAAGTCGGTGTCGCGCGTGGAGAAGATTGATGTGAAGTTGGAAGAGTGCCGGGGGCTGGCGTACGACGGGGAGATGCTCTACGCGAACGCGAATAACTCGAAGGCCATGTTTCGACTGAAGATCGACGACGACGGAAAGCCACAGGAGTTGGAGAAGCTCCGCGAGTTCCCGGGTGGGGTCGGACATGGACGGAATGATATTGCGATCAGGAGAGGCCGCATCTATTCGATACATGGCGATTCCGTGGAGATTCCCGTCGAGAACGCGCTGAATAGGACTTCTCCCACCCGCGAGTTCCAGTCGGCGGGGGCTCAGAAGGAAGGACTGTTGCTTCGCATCGACCCCGTATCGAAGCAGGCAGAGATCATGCATGCCGGGCTGCGGAACCCGTACGGGATTGCGATCAATCAGTTCGGCGATCCATTCACGTTCGATGCCGACAACGAA
>JANOKO010000379.1:0-1275 GCA_031419335.1 Planctomycetota bacterium | reverse complement strand
TGCTGGCTCACCTGCCATCGGGGAAGGGGTTCAAGCTCCTCGGAGTCACGGTGGCCGGTCGCGAAGTCAGCCTCGAACAGGCCGACATCGCCGAGGACCAGAAGCTCGGCAATTTATGGGATCCCCACTGGATCAACGTCGCCCGCGACTCCGGCAGTGACCAGGAGTTCCTCGTCACCCTGCACTTCCAATGGGAAGTCAACCCAGCCCTCGGTGACAGCAGCTACGGTCGTGGCAGCCTCGATCTCCCGTTGCCAGTCTTAGGACAAAAGGGGGCCGTCCCGGTTCAACAACTCAAGACTATTGTTTATGTCCCCGAGAAGTACTCACTCGTGGGCGACCCACTGGGGTTTTTCGCCGTCCATCGCGTCAGCCCGTGGGGGTCATTTCTCGCCAGCAGTCGACGGTCCAGTGAGAGCGAAGCCATTGCCAATCGCGAACGGCAATGGTTCGGCGGTGGAGATGTCTCCGAACGCCTCCCGACTCAGGGCCGCGTGGCGTACGTCTACTCCAACCTGGGTGGGGCGAACCAGATCACGGTGAGTTGGTGGAACGGCATTATGATGGCATGCTTGTTGAGTCTGGCCACTGCGGCGGTCGCTCTTCTGCTGATGAAGACATCGATCGAGAATAAACTAAGCGTGCTGCTGGTCGCTTTGTTTGTGGCGGTACTGTACGGTCTGAAGGACTCGCAGACGCTGTTCCATGTATTGCAGGCGGTCCGCTATGGGCTGCTGTTCCTGGTGGGGCTGTGGATCGTGAAGTCGGTCTTCGCGCGCCGGGCCTTGGCCGCCACCGTGATCTGCGCCGCCCCCATGGCTGCTGATGCCCCGCCAACTCCGCCCACGGCTCCGGTCGTCGAGTCTGCCTCCAGTGATTCCCCTCCGCCCCCTCCGCCCGAGACCTCTGGGAACGATCCGTCGTCACAGGTCTGAATCGAAAGGAGGGGAGGTGTATTATGAAGAGTCATCAGAGCAGTCAGCCATCAGCCATCAGCCGTCAGCCAGAGAAGAACACAGCGAGCCGGAGTGCGTCAGCACCCGGACACTGCGGTCTGCGCGCTGATCGGTCCGGGGGCTTACGCCGCCCGGCTCGCCTGATGTCGTATTTCCTTGCGTTACTCCTGATGGTGCTGACGGGAGTCTCGCACGCTCAGGAACCGATCGACCCGCTCGACAAACCGCTACGGCACATCTTCGTCCCGCTCGACGAGTTCGACGCGGTGATGGCTCGTGACCGGCAGGGAGTGCTCCTCAAGAAGGCCGAGTTCGACGC
>JANOKO010000378.1:0-1898 GCA_031419335.1 Planctomycetota bacterium | reverse complement strand
ACTGGCGGTCGCTTTGGGCCGCCAGTGTTTGGTGGGTTTTTGACTGCGGATCGCACTGGCGGGTCAAAGCACTCGCCAGTGGCACACTTTGATGGTGGTTCTCGGTGGCTCAGCGTTTGGATTGCTCCGGGCGCTGAGGCTTCCGGCTTGGGGGACTTGGAAGACTGATGTCGACCGAGTCCATTGTTCACTGTTGCTCGCGTCGTCCGGCGTGGATGAAGTCGACAATCTGCTGGGCATTCAGATGCAGGTCAACGCCCGGCACATCGAGTGGCGACTTCTGCTCGGCAGCGGGTTGCAGAACGAAGACTTGGCCATTCGGGCGTTGTACTCGGATTGTACCCTCTTGAGCGGCATGCTCTAGTAGCGTTCCGAGAGATTCTTGGGTTTCCTGATAGGTTGTCATGAACCCGGCACCTCCACAACGTCCACTCCGGCACTGCGGGCTGCATGCACCAGCCCTCGATCCAGGGTCACCAGCCGACATCCGATTTGCTCCGCGCAAGCGATCAGATAAGCATCATACGCATAGACATTGAGCGAATGCGATAGTTCGAGCGACCGCTGCAAATCGATGTCCACGAAGCGAATCGAAATTCGTAGGAATTCGTCGACAGCTGCCGAAGCGAGTGGCAGCTCGATGGCCTTTCGTTTGAACATCGCGGAAAAGGCGTTGACGATTTCCCAAGGCAACGAACGGGGGGCGAACAACTCCTCGCCGCGAGTCAGGGCGATCAGTGTCGACTTGATCGGTTCGTTCGCGATCACCGCGATGATCACCGATGCATCGACGACGATTGGCATGTGGGTCTCCCGTTACAAAAAAAAGGACGGGCAGGAATGCCCGTCCTACATCAACTCGGCAGACTTACATCTGCCGCTCCCTCCGTTACTTCTTCCCCTTCTTGTGATCCCCGACGTTCGGAGCATCCTTCTGAGCCTCCGGGCCGAAGTAACGCAGGCCGACGAGGGGTTCGGTGCCGGTGTTCTCGAAGGTCACACCTTCCGCAGCGGCGGGGGCGGTGACGAAGACTTCGTCTTCGGTCATCTCGCCGAAGCGGATCATCGCCGGGGTTTGCAGCTTCATGCCGTTGACGCGGCCTTCGCCCTGGACGGTGATCCAGCCGTAGGCTCCGCCGTCCTGGATCGTGACCTTCACGCCGGGGTTGATGGTGAGTTCTTTGGCGGTGAAGAGCTGTTCTTTTTCGATGCGGCCGTAGACGATCCAGCGGTCGAAGTAGCCTTCTTTGTCGCTGCCGGTGTGGACGATTGGTTCGAGGTAGTTGTTGTCCTTGAAGTCGGGATCGACGTTCTTGTCCCAGTCGAGGGCCTCGACGAGGTATTTGTTGTTGTCGTGCTTTTCCTTCGGGAAGTCCTTGGTGAGGAGCGCTCGCGGGACAGCCCGGCCCTCGACCATGCTCTGGTACATGCCGAAGACATCGCTGCCCCATTGCGGTTCATAGGTCAGCAGCGAACCCGGTGCGTGCAGCACGCACGGCGGGATCAACCAGCCGGTGCCGACCTTCAAACGATACGCCTTCGACAGGTCGAGGATGCCGTTGTCCCCGTTGTTCCAGTTGTCAAGGCAGCGGATCACGTCTTCCTTCTTGGTCCCAGGCTCGAGCCCCATGAACGTGTATGGGAAGTTGTTGCCGACGTTGTTCAGTTGGGGTGGGAAGTAGTACGACTCGGGCTTGCCTTCCTGACCGACCAGCTTGGCCTGCTTGGCGTTCTGGTGCATGTGGTGCGGGATCGGGCCCATGTTGTCGAAGAACTTGGAGTAGACCGGCCACTTCTTGTACTTCTTCCAGATGTACCCGCCGACCATCTCGGCCCCGAGTTCGGCGACCGCATCCCGCAGCAGGAACTTTTGACCGCCCGCGACGACGTAGCTCAGC
>JANOKO010000377.1:0-1815 GCA_031419335.1 Planctomycetota bacterium | reverse complement strand
CGAAATGTCCCCGCAAAAGCCATTGGTACTGGCATGACCAGTGGCGGTAAGCCAAATGAGTCAAGTGGCGGGATTCTACGAGAGGTCGATTCCGAAATCTATGGCCATTCGGAGGAAATGTCGAATTTAGGGGAAACTATCCCCTTCGGTTCGGTGCCGCCCACAACCCCACCACTGGACTGGCTCCCGTGGGGTCGACATCACTCGACAGCCGAGTCCGGTCACACCTTCGGGGCAGACACGAATCCGTCTGGCGGCTGTCGTGTTCCCGAGGATATTCAGCTTGTAGCCGCTGGTCGATCGCAAATCAGGCACCGCTCGCAACTCGCCAAGCTGCGGCGAAGGCAGACGGCCAAGGATGATCGGGAGATTGCTCGGGTCGAGGAATTTTATAGTGACGATGTTTGTGAGCGCGAATTTGATCTTTCCGAAGATGGGCATGGGCGAAGACGACTCGCGTCCCGTCAATGCTCAGACTTGGAGTTGAGCCGGTCCTGCGCGGTATGGCGAAGCTCCGGCTGAGCCGCGAGCCAGGGGACACGTCGAATCGCGTCAGCGGCTCGGCAGGAGCCTTGCCCTCCCGAGGGGCCAATGCGAATCACCCGCGACTCTCTCACGGGTGTTTTCGTTGAGCGAGGTCGTGCGCTGAAACCTACACGACAGGCTGCAGAGGTGTTGCAGGGACGGTCCACTCGCTGGCTGCGACGAATTCCACGCCTGTCTGCTGGTGGAGACTTGCGGGTACGGTCACTTTTCGATGGCCTGATCCCCCCGTCTGCACGATGCGGCCCAGACGCTGATAACCCAGTCGGTCACAACTGCGCAATGAGGCTTCGTTGGTCCATTTGACGGTGGAGATCAGGGCCCGGATTCCGCGTGCTGACAAGGCGGCGAGGGCCAATCCCATGACGGCACCGTGCAGTCGTTTTCCACGGTATTCCGGGTGCGTGAAGCCCTTGAACATGTACGACACATGTGCGGGGAGCCGGATTCCGACTCCGAAGCAGTGGCCGGGCGCAGCGTGCTGAATGGCATACCAGCCATAGGCGGCGACACGTCCATTCTCCAGGGCGGCGAAGCACAGGCTCTCACCGCGATCGATTTCCCCGGCCAGACTCACGCCGAGATCGAGACTCGGATCATTGCTGAAATGCCAAACCTCATCAGCAGTCAGAAAGCGAAACTCAAACCCCGGCACCGGTTGACAGGACGTTGCGTCCATCAGATCGAGCCAGACGACCTCGATCACATGGCGATGATTGAGCCGTGCCCCCAGACGATCCACCAACAGTCGTCCCGCAGCGGCCCAGCCGAATTGCTGGCGAGTGGCATTCAGAGCCTGAATGGGATTCGTCAAGATAGGTTTCCTTCGAGTGTCGCCCTACAGCCGGATAAGCTGGCCGCCCCATGCCAGTCCGGCTCCAAAGCCGACCAGAGCCACGAGGTCGCCGGAGACTGCCATCCGCGCGTGGAGTGCGGAGTGCAGGGCCGTCGGGATGCTGGCGGCCACTGTGTTTCCCAGTCGGTCCACCGTGACGGCGACTCGATCCATCGGCAGCCCCAGTTCCTCCGCCGAGGCTTTCAGGATATTCAGGTTAGCCTGATGCGGAACCAGCAACTGGATTTGGTCGACGGAGACGCCCGCCTGCGCACAGAGTGAGCGAACGGTTTGGGGCAGTACCTGCGTGGCGAAGTTCCAGATGGCCTTGCCATCCATCGTCATGTGGCCATCCGTGGGAACTCGGAGTGGGGTCGCATCGCCTCGGGAATGCAGCGCGGAGGCCAGCACTTGGCCCGCCCCGTCGGCCCCGATCA
>JANOKO010000376.1:0-8193 GCA_031419335.1 Planctomycetota bacterium | reverse complement strand
CCCGGCTCCTCTATCTCCCCTTCAATCCTTCGATGACGGAGCGCGATGTGGAGCGTCTCACCGCAGCCATCACCACCTTTGATGGTCGGGGGGCTCGGGAGGAGGCTTTCATGTCTAGCCCTGGACCGTCGCAGGGAGCGGGATAACTCGTTCGGCGCAATCTGGCAGTATGACGCATGTCTACAGAAAGGTGGACCTACTTTGAAACAGAGGGGGCACGGCTGGCCAGACCGATCCCTCTTGAACTCCGTCCCCGATTCCTCGACGATGGGAATACGAAGCGGGTCATCAGTGGAAGCCCCGACATCCGTTTCACACGTTCGCAGAGGCAGACGCATGCCATCGCCGTTTCCAGGGATGAACCCCTATCTCGAACAGCCCTCCGTGTGGCAGGACTTTCATCAGTCGCTCGTGACGCACATCCGTGAGGCTCTGACGGGGCAGGTGCGCCCGCAGTTTTCGGTGAAGATCGAGGAGAGCGTCTTCATTCACGAACCGTCGAGTGAGGAGCGTCGAAGGCGGCTGGCGCGACCGGACGTGGCTGTGTTTGAGAATTCGGGACGTGGAGGAGTGGCCGTGGCGGAGGTGCCCGCCAACAGTGTCGCCGCGCTGATTGCCAGCCTGCCTGAGATCGAGATCGAGAAACACTCATTCATTGAAATACGCGACCGGCACAGCCGCGACCTCGTCACCATGATCGAGGTTCTGAGCCCCTCCAACAAGCAGTATGGCCCCGATCGAGAACAGTACCTGTCCAAGCGGACGCTGTTATTTCATAGCGACGTGAACGTGGTCGAGATCGATCTGCTACGAGCCGGGCCTCGACTGCCTTTGACGGGTGTGCCAGCTTGCGACTACTGCCTGATGGTCAGTCGCTCAGCGATGCGGCCCGATGTCCAGGCTTGGGCAGTGTCCCTGCGCGATCCACTGCCGACCATCCCGATTCCTCTGCGCGGTTCGGCACCGGATGCCACGCTCAATCTTCAGGCCCTGCTGCACGAGGTGTATGACGCAGCGGGTTACGAGGACTATCTCTATGACACGCCGCCCGAGCCGCCACTGCCCGAGGCCGATGCCGCGTGGGCCAGATCACTCGGGGTGTCGGTGAGCGGGACCAGCGGCTCGGTTTGAGGAATGTGCGATCACTCGTTCCGCACGCTTCACCGGGGTTCGAGACGAAAAAAATGACAAACGCATTCAGGAAGATGAAAATCAACCCCGATCCACCGCACGGCGGCGGACGCATACCCCGTGGGGAGAACACATCGAGAACCAGCACCACCACACCACGTCCCATCGAGGGAGACCGCCATGACCAACGTGAACAAGTGGATGATCGATCCCCAAGACTCTGTCATGCTCCTGATCGACCATCAGAGTGGACTGTTTTAGCTCGTCAGGGACATTGACCTGCCGGTGCTTCGCTCGCATGCGACCGCGCTCGCCAAGCTGTCATATCTCGCTAAGATCCCGACTTTCACCACCGCCTCGGTTCCCGACGGACCGAACGGCCCGCTGATTCCTGAGATTCATCAGTTCAATCCCGATGCGGTCTACATTCCGCGCACCGGTCAGATCAACGCTTGGGACAACCCGGCGTGGGTGGAGGCCATCGAGAAGACCCAGCGCAAGACGCTTCTCATCGCTGGCACGCTCACGAGCGTTTGCATGGCGTTCCCGGAGCTGAGTGCTCTCGTTGCGGAGTACAAGGTATTCTGCATCGTCGATGCGTCGGGCAACTGGTCCAAGATGGCAACCGATCTCACGCTCGCCCGAGTTGTCCAAGCCGGAGCGATCCCGATCGACATGTTTGCCCTTTTGGCCGAACTCATGGGAACGTGGAACCGTCCCGATGCGATGGACTTCGCGGCGATCATGGTGGAGCACATTGTCCCGCCGTACCGGGCGCTGATAGAGAGCTACGACAAAGCCCAGAGCGTGCAAAAAGTGGGGCACGAAACCAAATTGGACCGCGTTTAGGAATTGGTCCTGCACAACTTCCCGATTTGAATGCGAACAGAAGGTAGCAAAGTAAGCAAAGGGTCTTCAACTGGAACCTTCGCTTCCTTTGCTCCCTTCTGTTCAAATTCCTCTGTTCAAATCGGGGTGTTATTTGGGACCATGCCATTAGGCGGATTAAGCGAACTCGTCAGGGGAGTCAGGCCGCAACATGTCAAAACTCATCGGACTCTCGGGAAGTTTGCGGAGCGGCTCGTTCAATACTGCGCTGCTCCGCGCGGCTGCGGCACTCTTGCCGGAGGGGAGTGAACTGTCCGTTCACACGATCCGGGGGATCCCGCTGTACGACGCCGACGAGGAGGCCGCAACCGGCATCCCGCAGGCCGTGTCCGATCTCAAAGAGGCCATTGCGACTTCGGACGGCTTGCTGCTGGCGACGCCGGAATACAACAACTCGATTCCAGGAGTGATGAAGAACGCCATCGACTGGCTGACTCGACCTCCCGCCGACTTCAAACGAGTGTTTGGCGGTAAACCGGTCGCCGTGATGGGCGCGACTCCCGGTGGGTTCGGCACGATTCTGAGTCAAAATGACTGGCTGCCGGTTCTGAGATATCTCGGTACGAAGCCGTGGTATGGCGGTCGCCTGTTGGTCTCGCAAGCTCACACGCTGTTCTGCGACAGCGGCCTCCTCACGGACGAAAAGACGCGCGAACAACTCCGGCTGTTCATGCAGGGCTTCGTCGATTTCGCCAGTTCCACAGCCTCCGGAAGGCATCTCCCATGAAAACCATTCGACAAATCGTTCGTGATGTTCGCCCCCACTGGGTCGGTGATGGCTTCCCCGTGCGTAGCTTGTTTTCTTATCACGAGGGTGACGCTTTCGATCCGTTTCTGCTGTTGGACTACGCGGGCCCCTACGAGTTCGCTCCCGCCGAAGCGTCGCGAGGAGTGGGCGAACACCCGCATCGTGGCTTCGAGACGGTCACGATTGTGTATCAGGGCGAATTGGAGCATCGTGATTCGTCGGGAAGCCACGGCACGATCGGACCCGGAGATATCCAGTGGATGACGGCAGCCTCTGGCGTCGTCCACGAGGAGTTCCACAGCGAGCAGTTCACGCGCGAAGGGGGCACGCTGGAGATGGTCCAGTTGTGGGTCAATCTCCCCGCCAAAGACAAGCTCTTGCCGCCACACTATCAAGGTCTGCTGAACGCCCAAATCCCACAGGTGCCGTTGCCCGAGGGGGCGGGCAGCGTCCGCGTGATTGCAGGCGACTTCCAGGGCACGCGCGGTCCCGCGAAGACCTTCACGCCGATCAACATCTGGGATCTGCAACTGGTGTCGAAGCATGCCATCGAACTGAGGCTGCCCGAGGGACAGACCGCAATCCTCATCGTGCAATCCGGGGAGTTGCAGGTGAATGACTCCTCCGTGAAAGCGGTCGAACTCGTGTCCTTCGACCGGGCTGGCGAGTCGGCGAGGCTCTGGGCAGATTCGGATTCGCGAGTGCTGGTGCTGACCGGCGCGCCCCTCGGAGAGCCCGTCGTCGGCCAGGGTCCGTTCGTGATGAACACCCGCGATCAAATTCAGCAGGCGATTCAAGACTACCAAGCGGGCCGTATGGGACACTTGTCGCCGCAATCCGAAGACTTGCGGTCAACGTGAGTCTGCTGGACTCAACTCCCCCTCTTGCTCGCGGTTACTGAATCGACTTCAACATCGCCATCAGTTCCGCCTCATTCCACTCATCAGAGTCGATCTTGAAGCAGATCAGCACATCCCCCGTGGTGCCGGGGACCAGCCCCTCGACGAGCTTATAGGTCTTGTCGGTGGCCAAGTCTTTCCCAGTAGCAAATTCGAACCGCACCAGATCGGGGCCCACAGTCATCTCGCGAACTTCGCGTTCCTGGACCAGCAGGGGAACCTCTGCTCCGCCGCGTTCGAGCAATGTCTCGCGGATATGCTGTCGCACGCGGGCCTGGGAACTCCAGCGGCTCTCGACGTGGATCAGGGCCAGGACGCTGTCGACCTTGGGCATTTCGTAGTAGGCCCCGCTGACGCTCAACTGGTGAAACACGTTGAGTTCGATCGTGCCACGCGGCTCGAATCTCTCGGGGATGGTGATCTCGCGGAGCATTTGTTTCGTCAGCGCGATCGCCTTCTCCGGGTTCTGTTCCAGCTTAGGACGGAAATAGAACATCGCCCCGCCGCAGATGCAGCAGGCCAGCATCAGCACCGTGGCCAACCCACCCGCAACCATCAGCAGCAGTCGCCGCCGCACACTGACATTCGGGTCATGTGGATCGTGGTTGGGGAACGCTTCAGACATTAAGGGATATTCTGGGGGGACATGCAGGAGGTGATATGATCAGTCAGTCAGGAGTTCACACCTACTTGATTATCGCATCTCAAGTTCTCCGCGTCGATCACTCCTGGATGAGCTCTGACTTAGCTGGAGAAATCGGCTCGGGAAGGTCGAATGCGGAGAGGGTAAATTCCCGAGGGGCAATCGGGGCGAACGAGACTTCTTCAAAGATGCAGGTGTAGGTTTCGGAGTTTCGATCAGTTTCGGCATAGTACATCCTGGTATCGCGAACCACATGCCGCAGCGACTGGCCTGGCAGTGGAGTCGCAGCATACTCTCTCACGACATCGTAATGTTGCCCGCCGGGCTGTTGGATCTCGTAACCCTGGATGGCCCAGCCATTATCGGGATCGAACGTCACATCGAAGGGCGTCAGATCGGAGACGATGCTGCATCGCTCTCCATAATCATGATGCAGCGTGCCATGGATTTGCACGAATGTCCGGCCCTGTAGATGTATTTCTTGGGCTGAATGGATCATCAGACTTCCGTCAGCGACGACTTCGGAGAGAGCGAACACTCCTAACAGCGTGTGAGGTCCGCGCAGCAACCCCATGCACAAACTCAGACTCCCTTGGGGCTGTTTGAGAGCTTTCCCTGGATTGCCAAACTCGGCTGAGACGAACTCCCCATTGATGAGGTCAAATGCATATATGAGGTTCTGGCCATCCGTCGTAACTTGACGAATTCTGGGTTTGGGGGAGATTTTCTCCGATGTGGTCAGCGAGCCGATGTTTGGGTTGTATCGCACCAGGAGCTTTCGAGTGTGAACGACGGGCTTGTTCTCTTCGAAAATCCCCAAGACCTCGTACTTGACAGTTCCGGTGATGTTTTGGGTCATCCGATCATGCTGTTTCCACCCCCGAACACCCTCGACTTTCACTCGCTGAATCAAAGTGTCATCCGCGTTCGATGCAGACGACTGGGTGAAACCGATGCACAGGATCACAATCGAGGAGAGAATTGAGCGATGATTGCGCCGCCGCACGCTGGGGTTCGGGTCGTGCGGATCTTTGCTCAGTGAGGAGTCAGACATCAACGGCTTTCTTGCGATACAACCGGAAGTTCGGTCAGCAGTGGATCTTGGATCTGCTGCATCCCGTCGAGAATCTTCCGAGTGAGGGATTCTCGCATCTCCTGCACCTCGCGTCGATCACTCCCGATCAGGTTGGTCGTCTCCTGCGGATCGTTTTTCAGATCGTACATCTCGTCCCGGTCGCGATGCCGGTAGTCGATCGTCAGCTTCCATTGCGGTGTTCGCCAGCAACGCATGTCAACTTTCGCTCCCGTCCGCATGCTGTATTCGCTGTAGAACTCGTCCGACCACTCGGGAGTATCCCCCTTCAGGAGTGGCACAATGCTTCGCCCATGCACCGGGACATCCTTCGGCAGTTCCGTCCCCGTCATCGCCAGTAGAGTCGGATACCAGTCGAGGTGCGTCGTCGTCCGTTCGACCACAGTCCCCGCCTTCACCACCCCCGGCCAGCGCACGATCGCGGGCACACGCAACGACTGATCCCACATGTTCGGGCGGCTGTTGGCCCCGATGTCTTTCCAACGGGCTTCCGGTTTCTCCTTCAACATCCAGGCTGCATTTCCCTTGTGAAACACCCCGTGATGCCCAGTATTGTAGCCGTGGTCGCTGGTGAAGATCACGATCGTGTTCTCTTCGAGCCCCAGTTCCTTGAGCGTCTGCATCAGTCGACCCACGCTGCGGTCGACGCTGCGGCAACTGATGTAGTACTCGCGAATCATCTTGCGGAGGCGGTCCTCGTCGACACCGGGGGTTTCGCTGGATGGCAAGGTGGGGACGAGATCTTTGAATGGTGCCGAATCCTCTTCCGAGGCCGGTAGCCAGGCGGCATGCGGCTCCCGAAAATGAACCGAGAGGGCAAATGTGTCGGCCTTGTGCGACTTGAGAAACTCAATCGACCCGTCCGTGACGACATCGACAATGAACCCCTGCGTCGGCACGTTATGGCCACCGACCTCCAGGGTCACATCCCGCGTCGGTCGGCCCCCATCGAGAAACCCCATGAACTCCTGATACCCGCTCAGCGTCGGATGAAACCGTGCCGCAGTCCCCAGATGCCACTTCCCCATCAGCCCAGTGACGTACCCCGACTCCTGTAGCAGTTCCATCCACGTCACCGTATTCGGATTCAAACCGATCTCCGGCTCCGTCTTCGGATTGATCCAATCGATGATGCCCAGTTCCGAACCATACCGGCTGGCCACGATCGAAGCCCGCGAGGGGCTGCACACAGGCGTCACACAGAATGCATTCCGCAGTACTGCCCCCTGTGCCGCCAGCGCATCCAGGTGCGGCGTCGGCAGCTCCTTGTTTCCCAGGTACGACGCGGCATGTGGCCCCTGGTCATCCGTGAGTATGAACAGAATATTGGGCCGTGCCGCTACGGCCAGCGGCCCAGGCAGCAGGGTCAAACACACAACACAGAGGCAAATCAGCGAACAGCGGATTCCCATGACACCTCCTCCGAGGACAGCAAACAGAACGGTCATCATCGACAAACAGGAGTCGGATGCAAGCTGGCCCGGCACACACTCGGTCAGAGGGGTCAGCAGTTGCCGTAGACGCCTCGTCGCTGGCCTGTCACATTTCGCACTTCCATCGACCGTTCAGGCTGTACTGTGCAGTGTGTCTGGCGGATGGAGTGTGGGTGAAGGGAAGCGTGATGGAGTCATTCAATTTATTGGCACACGGGATCACAGTGCCGAACGTCTTGCGGAACCCTGCTCCGTCCCGCTTGTATGAAGAAGCGATACGTCATGAGCCGGGCACCACGATAGCCGACAGTGGGGCGTTGATTGCCTATTCCGGGGAAAAGACCGGACGTTCGCCGAAGGATAAGCGCGTCGTGCGTCACCCGGAGTCAGAGCAGGATGTCTGGTGGGGGCCAGTCAACTTTCCCTTGGATGAATCCTCGTTCAACATCAATCGCGAACGGGCCAAGGACTACCTGAATACCCAGTCGCGGCTGTATGTGATTGATGCGTACGCCGGTTGGGATCCCAAGTACCGGATCAAGGTTCGTGTGATCTGCTCTCGCCCGTATCACGCGCTGTTCATGCACAACATGCTCATTCGCCCCACGGATGAGGAACAGGCGAACTTCGGCGATCCCGATTTCGTGATCTACAACGCCGGTCGGTTCCCGGCCAATCGCTACACGACCGGCATGACCTCTTCGACCAGCGTCGACCTCTCCTTCGAGCAGCGCGAACTCGTGATTCTCGGCACCGAGTACGCTGGCGAAATGAAGAAGGGGGTTTTCACGATCATCAACTATCTGATGCCCAAGCGCGGCGTGCTGTCGATGCACTGCTCTGCGACCTGCAACTCCACAACTGGCGAAAGTTCGGTGCTGTTCGGGCTCTCCGGCACCGGGAAGACCACGCTCTCTGCCGACCCGCGCCGTCAGTTGATTGGCGATGACGAGCATTGCTGGAGTGACGACGGCATCTTCAATGTCGAGGGGGGCTGTTACGCCAAGGCGATCTATCTCTCTCACGAACGCGAGCCCGAGATATTTCAGGCCCTTCGCTTTGGAGCGGTTCTCGAAAATGTAGTCTACGACCCCGCTCACCATCATGTCGATTTCAACAGTTCCCGCATCTCACAGAACACGCGCGGGGCTTACCCGATCGAGTTCATGCCGAACGCCAAGCTGCCCTGTGTGGCTGGACACCCAGCAGAGGTGATCTTCCTGACCTGCGATGCGTTTGGCGTCCTGCCGCCAATATCGAAACTCACACTGGAGCAAGCGAAGTTGTACTTCATGAACGGGTACACGGCCAAAATTGCCGGGACCGAGCAGGGTGTCAACGAGCCAACCGCGACCTTC
>JANOKO010000375.1:0-2993 GCA_031419335.1 Planctomycetota bacterium | reverse complement strand
TCCAAGTCTCCAGCCGGGGTACGCACGAAGAGATCGACATCTTCCCGGGCGAGCCGTGCAACAACAAACTGGCTGGCAACGTCGTCGACCTGTGCCCGGTCGGGGCCTTGTGCAGCAAGGACTTTTTGTATGAACAGCGGGTCTGGTGGCTCAAGACGAAAAAGAGCGTCTGCCCCGATTGCAGCACCGGCTGCTCGATCAACGTCGATCAGAACAACGACACCGTCTACCGCCTGAAGCCGCGCTACAACCCGAAGGCTCAAGGGAGCTTCATGTGCGACGAGGGACGGTTCGGCTGGAAGTACATCCACGCCGAGAACCGGCTCTCGCTCCCGGCCAAGAAAGACGGCGACAAGGTCGTGAGTACCGACTGGGATCAAGTCCTGACCGGGGTTCGCGAGGCGTTCCAATCCGCTGCCAAGTCAGCCCCGAAGAAGGTGGCGGCGATCTTCTCGCCATGGATGACTATCGAAGAGGCTTACCTGCTCGCCAGTTGGCTCAAGGGCCTTTCGCCCGATGTCACTCTGGCCATGACGCCCGCTCGGGTCGCGGGCGAAGATGACACATACCCTAAGGATGTCAACGGCCAGCCGGTCCAGCCGATCAAGTTCACCATCCGCGCCGAGAAGGCTCCGAACCGTATGGGCGTCGAAGCGGTGCTGATGCACTTCCACGGTGAGGTCATCCCCTCCGGTCGCATCCTTGACGCGGCCACTTACGACACGCTGTTCATCGTCGGCGGTGATCCGAACGCCGAGGTCAACGCCGCCACGGCCAGCAAGGTCGGGAAGGTCAAGACCCTCGCGGTCCTCGATCTACTCGCGTCCCCGCTCACCACCAGGGCCCACTACGTTCTCGCGGGCGGCTCATTCGCTGAACGCGACGGCAGCTTCGTGAACCACTCCGGTCTGGTGCAGGCCATCAACCGCTCGCTGCAAGGTCCGATGGAAGCCCGGCCCGATGGCCGGATTCTGCTCGAACTCGCTGGACGCGGGGCCATGTTCAACGCCGCCAAGCTGCGAGCCGAGATCGCGAAGGCGCTCCCGGCAGTCTTTGGTTCACTCGGTGATGGCAAACTCGGTGAGTACGGCGTGGTCATGGGACCAGCAGTTGTGCCAGCCGAGCCGGCCCTGACGTAGCAGAATTCGTCAGAATTCTGCCGCCTCCCTTCCCACAGAACTGCCCGTTCTCCAACGGACATCCTCATGAGTTCGATGATTCCCACACTGACAACACTCGCTGCTGACGCAGCTCCGGCTCCCGCCGAGAGCGGTGGACTGGTCGCGTTCGTGACGGCCCAGTTGCCGACACTGCTCACCATCGGGGCTGCCCTCGGGGCGATCCTCGGGGGGGTGTCATACTTGATCTACGTCGAGCGGAAGCTCGCGGCGTTCATGCAGGACCGCGTCGGACCGAATCGCGTCGGGCCGTGGGGGCTCTTCCAGCCGATCGCCGACGGGATGAAATTCATCCTCAAGGAGGATGTGATCCCGGCCTACGTCGATAAGGTGCTGTTTGTCCTCGGCCCCTGTGTGGCGGCCCTGACGACGATGCTGGCCTTCGCAGTCGTCCCATTCGGACCGGTCGACAACGCTCCGAGTTTCGTGCGGTTTGTGATCGTCCCGAACGTCGACATCGGCATCGTGTTCATCTTCGCGGTCGGGTCGCTGGCCGTGTACGGCATCATCCTCGGCGGCTGGGCCTCGAACAATAAGTACAGTACTCTCGGGGCTCTACGGGCCAGTGCCCAGGTCATCAGCTATGAGATCCCGCTCGGCATGTCGGCCCTCGGTCTGGCCCTGATGGCGGGCACGGTGAACATCGAGAAACTGCTGATGTTTCAGGCCGAAGGCGGCATCACCGGCTGGTTCTTCTGGACCCAACCTCTGGCCTGCCTGATCTTCTTCACAGCTGCCCTGGCCGAGTCGAACCGCTTGCCGTTCGACCTCGTCGAGTGCGAGCAGGAACTGGTCGGCGGGTTCCACACCGAATATAGCTCGATGAAGTTCGCTCTGTACTTCCTCGCGGAGTACACCCACGTCATCACGATCAGCTTCCTGACCGCCATCTTGTTCTTCGGCGGTTGGCACTTCCCCGGAATCGCCGAACCAGGCTCGATCGGGCTACTGCCGATGCTGCTCAAGCTGGGCGTGCTGATGAGCAAGGTGTTCGCGGTGATCATCGTGATCATGTTGATCCGCTGGACGATCCCTCGGTTCCGGTTCGACCAACTGATGGGTCTGGCGTGGAAGGTTCTGATTCCATTGTCGATGGCCAACGTTGTGGCCGTGATGACGGTGTTGCAGTTCGGCTGGTCGAAGTGGTGGCTGACCGTGATCTCAGTGCTGCTGTTCCTGATTGCCGGAGCGATTGGGGTCAAGCAGGCTCAGGATGCGCTCGCAAGCGGACCGCGCCGAACCAAGTCCAAGGAACACGGGCACATCGCTCACGCTCACTAACTGACACGGCAGAATTCTTACGAATTCTGCGACGAGGTTTGACATGCCAATCGACAACAAAGACATCACGTGGGTCGAAGAGCCAGAGATCGGCTTCTGGGAGGCGACGTTCCTCCCCGCGATCATCACGGGCCTGAAGACGACGCTCAAGCACGTCACGCATTACAAGCCGACGACCGAGCAGTTCCCGGAAGAGAAGCCGACGCTGCCGCTGCACTACCGCGGGGTCCATCGCCTGAACCGCGATGACCAGGGGCGGGTCAAATGCGTGGCCTGCATGATGTGCGCGACAGCCTGCCCGGCGAACTGCATCGCGATCGAAGGGGCGCAGGCTCCTTGGGAAGACCGCGACAAGTACCCGTCGTCCTTCGTGATCGACGAACTCCGCTGCATCTACTGCGGCATGTGCGAGGAAGCCTGCCCCGTCGACGCCATCGAACTCACGACGCTGTATGACCTCACCGGCTACAGCCGGGAGCAGATGATCTTCGACAAAGAGAAACTGCTGAGCGTCTTCGATGTGACGACGAAAGC
>JANOKO010000374.1:0-3290 GCA_031419335.1 Planctomycetota bacterium | reverse complement strand
GGCCCGCACCAGGTGGCCCAGAAGTCGACCAGAACCGGGACAGCACTCTGGCTGACTTCTGCATCGAAATTGGCATCAGTGATTTCAACGACGTTGGCTGCGGCCATCTGGTTTGCTCCGGCTGGGGGTGTGTTCCGCGTCTTTGGGCGGAATGGCTGCACTCCCTCGCCCCCATCGACAGTCGGGATTATAGGGGCGGCATTCCTTGCGTCAACGTGTGTTGCCTCGCAGGTGGACAGCGTAACCTGACTTGTGTCAGGTAGTTACACAAGATTCAAGCCGCAATAACAGATCAGTCGACACTCCCGACCTGTGCTGGACCGATTTGACTCTGTTCTTCTGTCCGGTAGGATGAAGAGATGAACGAGGTGTGATCTGGCGAGTGTTCGACCATCGCGGCTGAACCCGCTGGTTGGGGGTGTGGGATGTTTGGT
Source organism: Planctomycetota bacterium (assembly GCA_031419335.1). Lineage (GTDB taxonomy): Bacteria > Planctomycetota > Planctomycetia > Planctomycetales > Planctomycetaceae > TH-plancto1. The sequence goes on along the minus strand of JANOKO010000374.1, from coordinate 2,856 downwards.
GCGAATTTTGGTGAACTGATGATGCTGGGAGTCATTGGCCTGCTGCTGTTTGGCAAGCGATTGCCGGATGTGGCCAAGAACCTTGGCAAAGGCCTGGCAGAGTTCAAGAAAGGTCTGAGTGGATTCCAGGATGAACTCCAAGGGAAGAAGTCTTACACTTCGTCATCGGCCTACACTCCCTCTCCTTCGGCGAAACGCCCCGAATCATTGGCCACCCTTGATGACACCATTGTCGCTCCCAAATTCGAACCCCCCAAGTCAGCTCCCGTGGAATTGACCTCGGATTCGGTGTAATGGGGGAGCTACGTTTGCCAGTACATGGGCAGACTGGCATCGTGTGTCGCTTCGTATCAATCCAATGGACCGCCATGCCGCCCCCTCTCACTCCGGCATTCGAGGCGGCACTCTCCGGGCCGACGCTCGTCAAACTCGTCCTCAGCGCTCCGTCGCCCGACTCTAAATCACGCGGCGACGCGCTGCCGACGCGCTACACCGTCCGCTGCGTCCAACTCAAAGACGGACTCCACCTGCAATGGACCGCACGAGTCGGCACGCAGGAGAAACACGAGAATTTATCCGTTCGCGAGAGTTTGTCGCGAGTCGAGCAACTGTTCCCGAGGGTCTTCCGCGAAGCCAACCTCCTCACGACCACCACGGACTTTCAGTTCCGCTCGCGCGACGGGGCCTCGGTCAAGGGCACCGAGAAGGCCACCCAGCGCACGCCCCCGCCGGTCGCGCACAACCGCGAAAAACAATACCTGATCCGTGAAGGCCAGCCTTGCCCCTTTCTCGAAGCCATCGGCGTGATGACCACTGAGGGCCGAGTCCGGGCGAGCATGAGCCACAAGTTCCACCAGATCAATCGGTTTCTGGAACTGGTCAACGACATCGTGCCGCACCTGCCTCCGACGGGAGAGTTGCGAGTGGTCGATTTTGGGTCGGGGAAAAGCTACCTGACCTTTGCGTTACATCACCTGCTCACGAAGGTTCAGCAACGCGAGGTCCGCATTCTGGCGATCGATCAGAACCAAGACATTATCGAGACCTGTCGGGGGTTATGCGAGCGGCTCGAACTCGACGGCATCCAGTTCCTCGCTCAACCGATCGGGCAGGTCCAGCACAAGGAACCCGTCCATCTGGCAGTTGCGCTCCATGCGTGCGACGTGGCCACGGATCAGGCCCTCACCCAGGCCGTTCGCTGGCAGTCCGATGTGATCCTGGCCGTGCCCTGTTGTCAGCACGAGGTGGCCCGGTCGATCGCCTCCGAGCCGCTCGAACTGCTGTTGAAACACGGCATCCTCAAGGAGCGGTTGGCCACTCTCGCGACCGATGCCTTGCGAGCTGCGGCATTGGAGATGGCAGGCTATCGCACGCAGATTCTGGAGTTTGTCGACCTCGACCACACACCGAAGAACTTGCTCATCCGCGCTGTGAAGCGACACGCTGCCGACCCAGAGACTCAGACACTTGCAGCACAACAGTATGCATCACTCAAATCGCATCTGGGACTTTCAACACTGGCGACCGACCAGATTCCGTTCCCGCCTGCTGTTTGAGTTTTCTCCGGAGCTGAAACCCGCGCCATGACCAGCGAAAGCAATTCAGCCGCGATCGCCAATCACACTCTGATCACGAAGTCCTCGACAGAGAATTCCAGCTTCCCGACTCAATGGGTTTGTCCCAGGACTCCGAATCACCATGCCACTCGTGCCCCTCTTTGGACCGGCGGAACTGTTGATGAAGCAGTTGCGTGTAGAGCGGGTCTCCGAAGCCGACGCACAACAAGCGATCGCACAATTCCTGAAGTCCAGCTCGGGACTCACTCTCCCTGGGCGTCAGTGCCAGTTCGATCAACTGCTGGGAGTGGTTGAAGAATCCCCCACCGGACCAGCGTGCTTTCTATCCGTTGTCTGCGGGGCGCTGTTGGAGCAGGGGGCCATTCCGGGACGCATGGGGACGATCATGCATCGACTGTTGGAGGAGATGCTTCCGCCTGCGGCGTACCTCATTCGCGAAAGCGAGAAGCGTGTGGAGGCGGCGATTCCACGCGATCGGCTCATGACACCCGATGAAGAGGAGGATCTGACGGCTCAGCTTCAGGCCCAGCAATTCGAAGATCTCTCCGCTGCGAATCCCCTGGCCCGTGCTGCGTGGGATAATCTGGGAGTCATCTGGCCTGCCTGTGTTGCGATCTTCAGTCGCACAGTGCCCGCGCGGGTGAAGGCCCGTGAGTTTTTGCCGCTCCTCCAGATCATCGCGGATCGGCATGAGGGCGGCCACTGGTTACGGAAACTGCTCCCCGTACTCGACAACGAACCGCTGGTGGTGATCGACCCCGCTCACGGTGTCGGAGTCGCGGCGCGAATGTCTGGCGTCGCGGAGAATTTCCAGCTGCACACCTTACTGATGAATACCTTTCCCCGCCGCTGGTACGAGCGTCGGCGGGTGAGCAATCCCGCTGTGGCGGTGGCGCTGGGACTCGGTCCGCAGCAGACGGAAGAGGTCATCACCGGTCGCTGGAACCTGTATCAAGCCGCCGCATTGGGGCCGGATGGTCGCATCGCGCGGGATCAGCGGACTTATCCCCGGCACTGGATTTGGGGCGAGGGAACCCCGAATGACATCTCGGTCATCAATGGCCATCGGGTCGTGCTGCTGGGGGCGGCGAGCTACGTCCGCACCTGGCCTTCCGTACGCCAGTTCAGCAGCTTGAAGGCAGGGCTGCATGAGGTGCAGGTGCTGGACAAGGCGGGCGTGCGCGGTTGGTTGCAGAAGCTGATCGATGCTCGGTAGCACGGAATTGATTCCGTGCTACGACCGCCCCCCCTACCGGAAGATGATTCGCTTCACGCCGGG
>JANOKO010000373.1:0-1043 GCA_031419335.1 Planctomycetota bacterium | reverse complement strand
CGTGGTGACCGACTGCACGGTGACCTCCAGTCCCTGGAAGGCCTCGGCCGTTTTTTCGACGGGATCGAATAGAGCGATCTTGTTCTTCTCGAACGTCTCGCGAACATGTTCAAAAGGATTCGACCCCCGCAGACGTAGGGGCAAGACAACCTCTGCTCCCGAACCTTCCAGGTGGCAACTCAGCGTGACATTCAGCACCACGCCATTCACCGTTTCAGGAGTCTTCAACTCAAACGTCGAAGCACTCACATCATTCTCGACAGGCTGGAGTGCGGTGTTCCCCTGAGCGAGCGTGCGGCTTTCGGAGGTCAGCTGCCAGACCATGCGGTGGGGCTTCTGGGTAGCAGGCGTCAAGACCCGCAAGATGCAGGTCGCGCCCGCGAATTGGTCTGTCTGGCCCGAGCACAATTCAAACGGGGCCTCCTCCGCACCCTTCACAGGGAGGGCTGTCACATAGACTCCGAGAAGAAGAACAAGCGGAGCGAGCGTTCGCATCAGATCACCCCGCGAGCACAAGGATTCAATAACTCATAGACCACCAGCATGCGACGCTGCCGCCCCTCGGACGATTGAGCCCACACCTCGGCGGGATGATTCAGCTGATATTGCCCGGAGCGACGCACAATCCCGCCTCCGGGTTGCGTGATCGACGCCTCCATCCAGAGCGAATGGTCCGGCAACAGGTGCGACCAATAACCCACCTCGTTCTGAGAATCGTCCAGCATTCCAAACTGATTGTCCTCGGGGCCGATGACATCTTCCTGCGTCACGGTCGACCAATCGCCACTGCCGACTCGCTGTTGCGAGTCACATGCCGAACGCGTTGTTTCAATCGTCTCCCAATCAACATCACAAACACAACAACACAGATGTTTTTCTACAACTGCTACTACTAATAATAATAACACATTGATTAGTAGCTATTAGCTACTGCCACGCAGGCTTTTACGCCGCCCGCGCAGTGTATAGGATCCAGCGGCTACTTGGGATATGGGTAGTGGCAGTGTCTTACCACGAATGTATAGGCGGTGAAATCCAGATTG
>JANOKO010000372.1:0-1357 GCA_031419335.1 Planctomycetota bacterium | reverse complement strand
ACGTATACGTCCGACGCCCCGCAGGACACTTCTCGGACGACAAGGACTTCGAGGGGCTGACGGACTTCATGGGGACGACTGACTTCTTGGACTTCACTGACATGCGACGATCTCCTCACGGGATAGAATATTCTCCCTTTCCCGCGCCCACGAATCGTGGGGAGGTGCAGCTTGCCGTCCTTCAGCGACACCACTGGGGTTTGGTAATTGCTGCTCGAATCGGGGATCACCCACTGATCATCGCCCGTCAGCACTCCTCGACGGTAAATCCGATCAGAGGTCAGGTGGTCAGAAACCACGCGACCGGTTTCTGCGTCCTACACACGCAGGTGCGAAGGAGTCACCTCATTCGATGGGGAAACGAGCGATAAAACGCGTCCGTCTTGCGTGATACCAATCACCGAAAAGTGTCCTACAGACGAGGGATATTCCCACATCGGAAGGAGCGAACGTGTCCATACGAATGTCACCACTATGAAAGAGAGAATCAGCACCACTATCCACCGTCCCAGTCGGATAGCTCGATGGAGACGATCGACGGGAGAGGGAATGGCATTGATCCGTCAATCCCGTTGATCCAGGCCGCTTATCGAGTACAACTTCTACTGAGTGCCTAGGGTACAGGAGGTTCAACCAGAGTGTATTTACGACGGAATGCCTAGGGCCACCGACGGAGTCGCACTGTTGACGGAGGATTCGACCGTTAGATGGCGGGTGGCATTGGAGGTATGACCACACCGTGCTGGTATCAGCGAGGATCAAACGACAAACACCCCGTGGAGGGGTTAGCCTCCACGGGGTGTTGTGTATGAACAGGTTGGTGACGCTCGATCGTATTTGGGCTCCAGCGTTTGGCTCGGTTGCAGATGCTTCCGAGCCAGTTTAGCTGGCTGTGCTTCATACTTCTTGGCCGCTGGTTGAAATTCCGGATGAACTGTTAAGCCCATCCAGGAAGTGCACCAACGTATGCTTCTTCTCACAAAAGCCTTGCGGCTTCCGGTCGATTCGGCGGACCATTGTGGGGTCTTGCGACCCCCATCCATTCCCTCTGGCCTCGCGAGAGGTTTCAGAGATCCTGGTGGTGGAACCTTGCGATTCCACAATTCCTTAGAAAGGAGGTGATCCAGCCGCAGGTTCCCCTACGGCTACCTTGTTACGACTTAGTCCCAATCAGGGAGCTCGTCTTCGGCACCTGTGTCCTTGCGGTTCACTCAGTGACTTCGGACGCTCCCCCCTTTCGTGGCTTGACGGGCGGTGTGTACAAGGCTCAGGAACACATTCACCGCAGCATAGCTGATCTGCGATTACTAGCGATTCCGGCTTCATGCAGGCGAGTTGCAGCCTGCAATCCGAACTG
>JANOKO010000371.1:0-1214 GCA_031419335.1 Planctomycetota bacterium | reverse complement strand
ATGGCTTTGGACCGGTTGGTGTCGGTGGTCGATTACGAATCGTTCGTCCGCAAGTTCGCCGGGATCGCCAAGGCTCAGGCGAAGGTTCTCCCCCTGAACGGCCAGAACACGGTGGTGGTCACGATCGCCGGGCTGGATGACATTCCGATCGACCGCGAGAGCTTGCTGTATCGCAATTTGGTGACGACCGTGAAGAAATTCGCCGACCCGGAGCAGGCTGTGCTGGTCGAGCCGCGCGAGCTGTTGCTGCTGATGACGCAGGCGAAGATTAAGGTGGCGGACGGCCACTTGTTCGAGGTGGTGGAGGCCGAGGTGAAGCGGCGGATTCTGGCGCGGTTCACGTTTGAGAAGGCAGAACTCGGCGAGTCGGTACTACTCAGCGATCTGATCGAGACAATCCAGAACACGCCGGGCGTGCGGTATGTCGATGTGGATATGTTCGACCGCATGCGGCAGTTCTACGGAACGGCGGATATGGTGAGAAAGGCCGCTTGCATTGCGAGGGCGAAGCTTCCCAAGGATGTCATCCATTGCGAACTCGCCCGGACGAAAGATGTCGATCAAGACACCGTAGTGATTCCGGCGGAAGTTCCCCAGAAGACGGTCCAGGTGCATATTGAGGAGATCAACGGATTCAAAGTCACGGACACCCCCATTACTCCTTCGCAGAATGGCACGCCCCCGGTCTCACACTTTGTGTCGGCAGTCTCAGTCGACCTCCCGCGTAAGTCATTTGGGAAGACAGACAACCTCGACCGAAACGCCATCGTGACTCTCCGTATTTTCGCCAAGGACAACGGCAACCGCCCACCTCCTAATACTCCGGCGAACACCCCCGCACCGTTCCCTGCCCAGCTCGCGTACTTCACCGACCTCCCCGGCACGATCCTGTTGGAGGAGATCCCGTGACGACCTACAACGACCGCCTCTACAAACTCATCCCCGCGATCTATCGCATCCGCGATGAGGAGAGCGACGGGCCGCTACGGGCCATGCTTAGCGTCGTCGCGGAGCAGGTCGATGTCGTCGAGCGCGACATCGAGCAGTTGTACGACAACTGGTTCATCGAGACGTGCGACGAGTGGGTGGTGCCGTACATCGCCGATCTGCTCGGAGTGCAGGGCCTGAAACCGGTCGGCCCGCGCACTGTGAGCCAGCGCGCGTACGTGGCGCACGTGCTCTCGTATCGGCGCCGCAAAGGCACCGCCGCGATG
>JANOKO010000370.1:0-2403 GCA_031419335.1 Planctomycetota bacterium | reverse complement strand
CTTGCTGGCTGGGACGGGAGCCTTCGACAGTTTGTTGGTGGCCAGTTCGCGTTCGCCGTCCTCGATCTCCTTGTTGATCGAGTACAAGTACGCCTCGTAGTCGCCGTAGTAGTTGACCACGCGGCCATCGCGGACCTCGATGATGTGTGACGCCACCCGCTTCATGAAGTGCCGGTCGTGGCTCGTGAAAATCACCGTCCCCTTGAACCCCAGCAGCGCTTCGGCCAGCGAATCGACCGTGTCGACATCCAGATGGTTCCCCGGTTCGTCGAGGATCAGGATGTTGCACTGACTGAGCAGTACCCCAGCCATGCACAGCCGCGCCCGCTCGCCCCCAGAGAGGACCGAAATCTTCTTGTAGATATGGTCGCCTCGGAACAGCAGCGACGCGGCGGCGTTGAGCACTTCTTGCGTCTTGGTCCCCAGCGGGGCGTGCTGTTCGAGATATTCGAACACCGTCTGCTTATCGGGCAGGCTGGTATAGACATGCTGGGCATAAATCCCGATCTTGCAGCCGTGGCCCCAGCGGACTTCGCCCTTCAGTGGGGACAGTGAGTCGACCAGCGTCCGCAGGAACGTGGTTTTTCCCTGGCCGTTGTCCCCCACGATGGCCGCGCGGCTGCCGTGGTCGACCTCCACATCAATGTTGCAAGCGACGGGCCGCTCGGGGTAGCCAATGGTCAGGTCGACGCAGCGGAGGGCAGTTCCCTTGCGGCCTTCGACCTGCGGAGCGCGAATCGAGACTGTCGGCTCTTCTGCCTCGATCTCACTCACTTCGAGGCGTTCCAACTGCTTGGTTTTGCTGCGGGCCTGTGCGGCGGAGCTGGCGCGGGCCTTGTTCTTGGCGATGAAGACTTCGAGCTGCTTCATCTTCATCTGCACGGTGGCGTTGGTCTTTTCGAGGCGTGTTTTGTGCTCCGCCTGGTACTCCAGAAAGGCATCGATCTTGCCGGGGAACATTGTCAGCTTGCCGCGCGACAGATCGAGCGTCTGCGTACAGGTTGCTCCGAGGAAGGCCCGATCATGCGAGACGATTAGGCACGCCTCTTTGTAATTCCGCAAGAAATGTTCGAGCAGAATCTGGGTACGCAGGTCGAGAAAGTTTGTCGGTTCATCGAGCAGTAGCAGGTTCGGATCGTGCAACAGCAGCGCCGCGAGTTTGACGCGAGTCTGCCATCCACCCGAGAGCTTCGACACCGGGCCGTCGAGGTAGTCGCCTTTGATTTCGAACTGGCCCGCGACTTCCCCACACTTCCAGTCGGGTTGGCCGCTGTCCCGCATCAGGAATTGCAGCGCTGTCTCAGCGGGCAGGAACGGGTCGTGCTGCCGCAGATAGCCCAGCCGCAACCGGGGGTGGCGGATGACCTCGCCTGTCTCAAGTTCCTCTTCGCCGAGCAGCACCCGCAGCAGCGTACTCTTGCCCGCTCCGTTGCGACCGACGAAGCCCACCTTCACGTCATCGGTGATCGACGCCTCGGCCCCGTCCAGCAGAATCTGCGAGCCGTAACTCTTGTGGGCATCCCGAATTTGCAGCAACACAGCCATGTTCGAACCCGTCCCGACGAACTAACCCATTCCAGGGCCAGCGACCGCGCCTTCCGAAAAAATGTGAGGCGGAGAGTGTATCGGTTGATCGCCGAATGGCGAAGGGCGACCGATCAGAGGCCACGTTCAAGAGCCGCCACTTCGAATTGTGTTGTGCCAACGATTCACTGGGGTGATTGGCAGCTTGTCATTTCAATGGCTTTCCACTTACCGTCTTGTAAACACTCCGGTCACCCGTTCTCCCAAGCTCCGAGCCTCGGCTGCGAGGGTGACATGGTCGACCAGTTTGGCCACGATCATTTCAGCGGTTTGGTGATCAGCCTCGGCGTGGAAATTCGTCACGAGGCGGTGTCGCATGACGGGGGCAGCGACGGCACGGACATCGGCGAGGTCGACATGTAAACGGCCCTGAATTGCGGCCCGGGCCTTGGCGGCCAAGATCAGGTGCTGGCTGGCGCGAGGTCCGGCTCCCCAGGTGACGTATTGCTTGATGAACCCCGGAACCTGCGGATGGCTGTGCCGCGACAGGCGGGAGAGCGACAGGGCGAAGCGGATCACCGAGTCGGCCACTGGGATCTCGCGGACGATGGCCTGCATCCGCTGCAGTTTCTCGTGTGTCAGGACCGGCGTAAGTTTAGGCGTCGGCAGAGAGGTCGTCTGGCGGACGATTTGGAACTCTTCGTCTTCATCGGGGTAGTCGATGCGAACTTCGAACATGAACCGGTCGAGTTGGGCTTCGGGGAGGGGATAGGTGCCTTCTTGTTCGATGGGGTTCTGGGTGGCCAATACGAAGAACGGCTCGGGGAGCGGGTGCCGGACGCCGCCGACGGTGACTTGGTGTTCCTGCATCGCTTCGAG
>JANOKO010000369.1:0-1497 GCA_031419335.1 Planctomycetota bacterium | reverse complement strand
TGACCGGGTTGTAAAACGCTGTGTTTTGATACGCGACGGTGGCGAGTCGTTCCAGCGACGCCCGCAATTGGTCGTATTGTGACCCACCCGAATCCATGCCCAGCTTCTTCATGATCCAATACGGCGTGGCCAACAGCGTGTGATCATTCTGCTTGTGAGACAGACTCGTCCCGAGCAGTCCCCACAAGATGTACTCGTCGATCGACTGCAATCCGAGCGGGGCTGATACGCTGACCCGAGCCTTGCGTTTCTCGTCACCGACCTTGAAGTGATACGTTGTGTCGAACGTCGTGGTCTCGCGGGCTCCTCCCTTGAGCGGCCAGAGAGCTGTCTCCAATAAACTCAACTGAGCAATCCCCTCTCGGGCAATTCCCGGCAAGCGATATCGCTTCGCTTTCGCGTTGGCATTCGAGCCTGCGAGCTGGTCGACCGCAGTCACGTCTGTCGGGCCGATGTCGGAAACAAGTGGCGTCATCAGTAGTTAAAAAATCTTGCGGTACAACCAGTGCGTTTTCTTCGGAGTCGTTTTCTCGGCGGACTCAGTCGCCGCGACACTTCCCTCTTTCCGCGACTCGGATTTCGTTGTCGTCGACTCGGCGTCGACCGCCTCCGATTTGTTCCGATTCGAACCGTCCGTCAGTGCCAATTGCTGCTGCAACGACCCCATCAAAATGTTCCCCTCTCGGAGTCGCTCAGTCAGTCCCTTGAGTAAATCATTCTGCGTCTCGATCTGCCGATTCTTGATGTCGAGTTCCTTCCGCAACATCTCAATAATCACCGGCGACTGATCGCCTCCGACTGGTCCGGACTTCGGTTCCACTTTCGCCTTCTCCTCTCCCTCCGGAATCTCACGCCGCAACAACTCCTCCGAAACTTTCCACGCGAAGTTTTCACCCTTCACGCGAAGTGATTTCGCCATCGCCACAGTCGGCTCAATGTGCTGTCGATCCGGATGCTTGTCGCTCTTCAATATCGGATACAAAATTCGGCGAATCGAAGACGGGGATTTGCCCGTCAATTTCGCCGCCTCATTGACCGTCAGAAAGTTGGACATATTGGGAAGAGGGGAGTGATGTCTCTCACGGTACGCTCACGACACCATTCCGCCAAGCGCATTCGGCAAGCTTTCCGACAACCTCTCAACTCACAATCCAGCTACCATTCCGCAAGCATTCCGCCAACCCACCGGTAGGGGATTGGCCCGCTCCCAAAGCGCCTTCCAAGAGGTTCCACGAGACGCGGACGAAATCTCTCCGATACCCCTTCACTCAACCACCATTCCACACCCCCGACAGCCTTCCGAAACGCTCCCAAATTCACCGAGTCCGGAGAGTTGCCAACAGGGTTCCAAACCCCTCCCAAGACACCCTTCCGAAACCCATCCGCCACCGTCTCCGAAACCTCGAAAGCGGAGTCCCATTGCGGGTTCCAAACATGCCACTGAAACCCACCCCGATAACCGTTCCGAAAACCTACCGGATGCCTCCCATGAAATGG
>JANOKO010000368.1:0-1233 GCA_031419335.1 Planctomycetota bacterium | reverse complement strand
CGACACCAGGATTTTCAGTCCTGTGCTCTACCAGCTGAGCTATCTGGCCGTGTGGGTCGAATCGTAGTTGGGGGCTGGGGTTGTTGCAATCGAAGGGCGATGAGAAGTTGGGGGAGAGTGCGAGATTCAAACTGGGGGTGTCATCCGCTTTCGCGTCCCGGCGTTTAGCCCGCTTGAGGAAATGGCTGATTCGGGAGTCATCCACTCCTTTCGAGGGAAGCCGCTCGCCAACCGGAGAGCAGTTCGAATCGACAAGCGGGGGAGTTGGACGTTTACAGCGATGATTTGGCTGCGGTCCGGAGGCTGCGCTGTGATCGTCATTGGTGGATTCCGCGATCAAGAAGCCATCGTAAGTGCAACGCAGGCGTCACTCACTGGACAAGGGAGCGAATGCAAATTTGACGCATTCAACAACAACGCCCCGGGACCAGCCCGGGGCGTGCATCAATCCACTGCATTTCCTCAGACGAGGAAATCACTACTTGGGAAGCTCAGCGACTGGAGCGTCGCAAGCGATCTGGCACTGGTTGTTGTCGCAATCATCGGTCGTGTCGAGGAAGACCGAACCGTAGGTGGCGGACTTGACGGCGCCAGGGACACCGTTGTTGGTGGACTTGCGAGCGCTGAACCCGGAGTAGGTGTAGGTCTGATTGATTGAACCGACAGCGTCGGCGACATCATTCAGTTCCTGCACCACAGCGTGCTGGATTTCGCTCAGACCGACCACCAGGCCGATGACGAGGATGGTGGCGACGAGGACGAGTTCTGCGCTGACGATGAAACCAGCTTCGTCGTTCAAGAGTTGACGAACCATTGTTGACATTCCTTCAAGAGAGTGAGACTTTGGAAACATTGAGCGTCAAGATCCGGAACCGAATAGCGAATTCGCTCCCTGAACTTCATCGCTTGACGACATCCTGAGACTGATCCTCTCGGGATATCCGCGACCAGATGGCGTACGCACAGCCACCTGAAAGCCACAAGGCGACACGCCTTGCAACTGCACCTGCAGGGTGTTTCAAGACCGGGAAGACCCGGAGTGTGTTGGGGGAGAGGTCTCTGAGCGGGCGAAAGCCCCATCGACTGGATTTCATATGAAGCATCTCCCGTTCCACTGGCCAAGGCATCGCGCCCCAGACGAGCGTTTTCCCGTCGTCAACCTCCGCCCCGCAGCGCGACCCTCCCCGCTTCGCGTTTTCAACGCGAGGAAGACTATTTTGCAAAAACTTCCGG
>JANOKO010000367.1:0-1822 GCA_031419335.1 Planctomycetota bacterium | reverse complement strand
ATTGGCTGCACGGGAGGTAGATGCCGCGCTCCAGCATGCCGTGGAAGTAGGCGGCAAATCGCTGTGTGTCGCTCTTCGCAGCGGTCGGATAATCGCGGACGGGTTCGGGATTGAAGAAGAGAGTGAACATGCTGCCACACTCGGCGAGAGTATGCGGGAGTCTCGCCTGCGTCGCCGCTTGGCGGAGTCCGGCAGTGAGGGTCTTGGTCTGGGCTTCGAGAGCGGGGTAAGGGTTGGTGTCACGGAGTGTCTTCAGCGTGGCGAGTCCGCTGGCCATCGCGAGCGGGTTGCCGCTCAGAGTGCCAGCTTGGTAGACGGGTCCGACGGGGGAGATCTGGTCCATGATGTCGGCTCTCCCCCCATAGGCTCCGACTGGCAGACCACCGCCAATGATCTTGCCGAGAGTGGTCAGGTCGGGCTTGATCTTGAACCGTTCCTGCGCTCCGCCATAGGCGAGACGAAAGCCGGTCATCACCTCATCCATGATAAACACGGTTCCATGCTGAGAGCAGAGGTCGCGGACAGCTTCCAGAAACCCTGGCTCGGGGACCACAACTCCCATATTGCCGACGACCGGCTCGAGGATGATAGCGGCGATCTCTGTTCCACGCTGGGCAAACGCCGCCTCCAAACCCTGGATATCGTTGTAATGCAGCACCAACGTGTCTGCGACACAGCCGGGCGTGACTCCGGGGCTGTTCGGAACGCCGAGGGTCAGGGCAGCACTCCCCGCTGCGACGAGCAGACTATCGACGTGTCCATGGTAGCATCCGGCGAACTTGATGATCACGTTCCGGCGCGTGAACCCACGAGCGAGGCGGATCGCGCTCATCGTGGCTTCAGTGCCAGAGTTGACCATCCGCACTTTCTCGATCGATGGCACAGCAGCGATGACCATCTCTGCGAGTTCGGTTTCGAGGATCGTCGGAGCGCCAAAACTGGTCCCCTTCTGGAGCGCGGACTCAATCGCCGCAATCACCGCCGGATGCCGATGCCCGAGGATGTGCGGCCCCCACGACCCGACATAATCGATCAACCGGTTTCCATCAATGTCATAGAGATACTGCCCGTCTCCTCGATCGATCAACGACGGATGCCCGCCGACTCCGCCAAAAGCCCGCGCGGGGCTGTTCACTCCGCCGGGAATGATCTGCTGGGCGCGGGCAAATTCAGCTTGGCTGCGGGGACGTGGCATGGAGGGGCCAAAGGTGGGGTGGAGAATGATCGACGAAGATGGAACAGATTATCCGGCAGCTTGATGATTCGCGACTATTCCGATGCTATCTTACCCACAACTTCAGCCACGGTTCGAGACCGGGGGGGGAGTTGATTGATGGTTCACCTCGATTGAGCTTCACCACGGGAACCCCATGCCTGCTCTGAATCCGGAATCCACTGCCTACCACGAAGCCGGGCATGCGGTGATCGCACTGGTACTGGGGCGATCGGTCCAGCGTCTGAGCATCCTGCCCAAACTTGAATCGCTGGGGCGGTGCGAGTTCCAGAAGGGGAAAGGTCTGCCTTCCGCGGATTGGATCGAACGAGAGATCCTGATCTCGCTGGCGGGGCTGGCGGCTGAGGCCCGGCACTCGGGAGAGTATGCTTGGGACGGCGCAGCGCGGGATTTGATCGTGGTGCGTCGACTCGCGACGCAGCGGGCTGGAGCACGGCAAGCTGAGCGTTTGCAGAAGCGTCTCCTGGCCAAAGTCGAACATCTGTTGGCTCAGCCAGAAAACTGGCGGGCCGTCGAATTGATCGTGGCAGAGCTGCTCCGCTGCGAAACGATCAGCGGGCGAGCTGTGGTGCATCTGGTGGAACAGGG
>JANOKO010000366.1:0-1037 GCA_031419335.1 Planctomycetota bacterium | reverse complement strand
GGAAGCTTCAATCGCTGATCATGCGACAAGCCGTACGCTTCGCACACGACGATCGTGGCGACCCCTTGGGCGTACATCGACGGCACACTGCCTTGCAGGTTGCCATCGGCTTTGCTGGTCCGCCCCATGTACTGCATCCCGTCGGCCATTGTTTTCTGGTATGGCCCCTTCGATTTGTGAGTCTGGCCCGCAGCCAGAAACGGCAGCAGAGCAAACGCTGTGGCGGCCGCATTCGATTTATTCTTGCCTTCGCAGGTACAAGTGGCGTCCTTGCAGTGTTTGGAATGGCCATCGAAACTCCACGACCCATCCGCGTTCTGGTGCCGGGCCAGCCAGTTCAACCCGCCGCCCACGGCTTGCTCTGTCTCCTTCTGGTCACCCATTTCGACCTGCGCTGCCGGTGGACCCGAGTGCCCCTCGCCATCGCCCGTGACTGGATTCTTCTCGTTTCCCTTTGGCTTGTCGGTTTCTGGCTTATCGGCTTCGTCATCGCGATCGGCCGTCAGTCCAGCCGCGTGGAGGCAAGAGGAACCGCCAATCGTCTCCACATTCATCACGAAGGCGACCGTCCCGGCCAGGAGGGTCACCAGTCCCAGCACACGGAACGGAATCGCCGAGCCCCAGCACTTCCGCTGGGGCCTGGCCCAGGGTTGTACGGAGGAGAGAGCGTCAGCCGCGAGTGGTTTGGTCAACAAGGGAGTTTGCTTGGACATCCGAATGACTCCAGACAGAGTACGGGACGTGAACGAGGGAAACGTTGTGATCTCACCGAAAGCGGCGATCGATTGTTCTGAAACCCGCGAATTGCATATCTGCCGGCGAGGTCAGCCGCAGGCAACTCCGCACAATGTCGTGGCCGAAAGAAACTCAAGAAACGCAAAAAAGAGCCTCTTCCTTTTGCGTTTCTTGAGTTTCTTGCGGCCATCCCCTCCGAGATCTCGACCAATCCTGAAGCGACTATCCCTCGGCGGAACTCACTTGGTATCGAACGTCGACTGGGGCATCTCAGCTTCCGTCTCACCCGTCTTGTCGAGCTT
>JANOKO010000365.1:0-5151 GCA_031419335.1 Planctomycetota bacterium | reverse complement strand
CCGCGACGTGGGATAGGCTTGCAGCCTGTCGTCTTTCGAGAACCATGACAGGCTGGAAGCCTATCCCACGATGAGCGAAACAATACCCGACCACGAAGTGGCACAACTCCGCGCTGACATCGAGCGGCACAATCGCCTCTATTACGTCGAGGCGAAACCGGAAATCTCTGACGGCGAGTTCGACCGGCTCCTCAAACGCCTGCAACAGATCGAAGCGGCACACCCCGAACTCGACTCTCCCGACAGCCCGACGCACAAGGTCGGCGGCACTCCGATCACGGGGTTTCACACGGTCGAGCACCGGCTGCCGATGTTGTCGATCGACAACATCTATACGGAACCGGAGCTACGAGAATTTGACGAGCGGGTCCGCAAGCTGCTGGCCGTTGAGGCCGTCGAGTACACAGTCGAGTACAAGATTGATGGCGTCGCGCTGGCACTCATCTATGAGTACGGCCATCTCACCCTCGCCGTCACGCGCGGGGACGGTCGACAGGGCGACGACATCACGCACAACGCCCGCACCTTGGGCGGCATTCCGCTACGACTCTCGGTCGACAATCCCCCGCCGATTCTGGAAGTCCGCGGCGAGGGGTACATCTCCAACACCGACTTCGCCCACCTCATCGCCGACCAACGCGCACGGGGCGATGAGACATTCGCCAACCCCCGCAACACCACTGCCGGGGCACTCAAGCTGCTCGACCCGAAGCTGTGCGGGGCGCGGCGGGTGCGGTTCCTGGCGCATGGGCGGGGACATATTGAGGGGGAACCGTTCGCGACGCACATTGAGTACCTCGCCTGGCTACGCACGGCAGGCGTGCCGACCACGCCGAACGTCGTAGCCCGCACCGGCATCGATGCCTCGCTCGAACTCTGCCACCAGATGATGGAGAACCTCCACAGCCTGGATGTCGAGGTCGATGGTCTGGTGGTGAAGGTCAACTCGTTCGCCCAGCGCGAGCAACTCGGGACGACCTCGAAAGTCCCGCGCTGGGTCGCGGCATATAAGTGGGAGAAGTATGAGGCCAGTACGCAGGTACTCTCAATCGATGTGCAGGTCGGCAAGACCGGCACCCTGACCCCCGTGGCCAACCTCGCCTCGGTCGAGATCGCGGGGACCACCGTCTCCCGATCGAGCGTGCATAACCGCGAAGAACTCGATCGGTTGGGCCTCAAGATCGGCGACTGGGTGATCGTCGAAAAGGCGGGCAAGATCATCCCGCACATCGTGCGAGTTGAAGAGGACCGCCGCACCGGCGAGGAGCAAGACTTCATCTTCCCGACCGAGTGCCCGGTCTGTCACGCCGAGGTCGCGAAGGACGAGGGCGGCGTCTACATCCGCTGCCAAAACCCCGCCTGCCCGGCCCAGCTCAAAGAGGGGCTGCGGTTCTTTGCCTCTCGGCAAGCGATGGACATCGAGGGGCTCGGCACTAAGCTGGTCGAGCAACTGGTCGATGCGGGGTTCGTCACCGGGTTTGCGGACCTGTACCGGCTCCAGGGCAAGCGAGATGAGTTGATCGCCCTGGAGCGGCAGGGCGAGAAATCGATCGACAATCTGCTGGCCGGGATCGCGACATCCAAGACCCGCCCGCTGTTCCGGTTGCTGACCGCTCTCAATATCCGACACGTCGGCGTCTCGACCGCGCGGGCCCTCACCGACCACTTCGGTAGCCTCGAAGCCATTCGTTCCAAGACGGAAGATCAACTTGCCCAAGTCCCCGACATCGGCCCGATCGTGGCTAAAGCGATTTCGAGTTTCTTCGGCTCCGAGTTCGGCCAGCGGATCGTGAACGGGCTGGTCGAGAGCGGCGTGGCCCCACCGCCCGTGGAAGTGAAAGCCGTGGCGAGCGTGGCCGCCAGAGCGGGCAAACTGGCGGGCAAGACCGTGGTCGCCACTGGAGCCTTAAAGAGCTTCACTCGCGACAGCATCAAAGACTACATCCACGCCCAAGGCGGTAAAGCCGCCAGCAGCGTTTCGAAGAAAACCGACTTCGTCCTCGCCGGAGAGGACGCTGGCAGCAAGCTGGCCAAAGCGCAGGAACTCGGGATTCATGTGCTCACCGAGGACGAGTTTCTCGCCGAGTACGGCCCGGAGACACCCCGTGACTGACTGCGACCAACTTGGCATGCCGGGAGACGCACAGTGTCGGGTTTCGTGTCCGTTGCAGAAACACTCCACCACCAAAAACGTTCACCCGACTGAGAGGGTGGGCAGTTTGTTTGGATTCGCCTAGTCGATAGCACTGAGTATGGTGCAGGGCGAGGAGTCGTTCCGGGAGATGTTCGCTACTGCTGTAGCCATCGGCTCGTTTGTGGAGCGCCCCATGTTGTGGTTGATCCTCATCAGGGGGCGAACATACGCGATGTCACCAGCAGAGATGCCATCCACTGACCCAACCGCTACTGCGCTTGCACGACAGGCCATCTGAGTACGAGAATCCGGACTGTCGCAGCACACCCCTCTGACCGTCTGGGTCCATGCACACAGGCACTCCACTGCCTAGGCTGATCGCCCCCTCAGAAGGTTGGTGACGCCTCCATTCTTCACGTCCAAGGATCCACAATGTCTTCGAGTTCCACCCGTCGAACCGCCCTCGCCACTGCCGCTGCGGTCTGGGGAGGGTGGGCCAGTGGCGTCTTAAACGCCGAATCGCCACCGGAGATCCCCGTCCCAGCGCGGCCGCATGTGCCGCGCATCCGCTTCGGGGTTTCGACTTACTCCTTCTGGCAATTCCGCGACGGGGAGCCACCCGCGATTGAATCGTGCATCGACCGTGCCGCCGAGATGGGGTTCGATGGATGCGAGATTCTGCATGTGCAGATGGGCGAAGATGTCTCGAACGGGCGGCTGCAGAAGCTGAAACAGCGAGCGTTTCGACAGGGGCTCGACTTGTGTGGGTTCTCGACACACCAGTCGTTCGTGAAGCCCGATGCGGCCGAGCGGCAGAAGAACATCGACCATACCATCCACTGCATCGAGCTGGCCTATGCCCTCGGTATCCCGACGATTCGCGTCAACACCGGACGCTGGGGGACGACGAAGAGCTTCGATGACCTCATGGCGAACAAGGGGATCGAGGAGCGTCTGCCGGGGTACACCGATGAGGACGGCTTTGGCTGGGTCATCGGCAGCCTGGAAAAGTGCCTCAAGAAGGCAGAAGAGTGTGGAGTGGTGTTGGGACTGGAGAACCATTGGGGTCTGGGCCGTGACGCTGTCGGTGTACTCCGAGTGATCGATACGATCCAGTCGCCGTGGCTGCAAGCGACACTCGACACGGGCAACTTCCTGGAGAACCAATATGAGCAATACGCTCAGTTGGCCCCCCGCGCGGTGCTGGTGCAAGCCAAGACCTACCACGGTGGCGGAAAGTGGTACACACTCGACATTGACTACCAGCGTGTCGCCGCCATCCTGAAAGCCGCTCACTACAGCGGGTACATCTCACTGGAGATGGAAGGCCAGGCTGACCCCGCCCTGGCAGTCCCACACAGTTTGCAGGATCTGCGAACGGCGTTTCAGTGATCGACAGGGCGTGTTTGAACTCGGGAGTGTCACGGCAAGGGTGGGCGGGCCAGTGGAGCAATTACGCCTTCAGCCACTCGACGACCCGTTCCGCCGTCGTGGGCTCACTCCAATAGCTAAAATGATCAGCTGGGACGATCAGAATGTGTGGTGCGTTCGCCGGAAGAGTTCCACTGCGCACAGAGTGCATGCTGGACTGGCTGTACACCATGTCGTGCGCATCATCGAAGAGAAGCGACAGGGTCGAGTCTGCCAGTCGTCGCAAGAACCCCGCCAATGCGGGTGGCAACTCGGCGACCCCGGCGAGGATGGTGTAGGGCACCCGCGCTGGTGGATTCGCGGCGTCCAGGGCCTTGAGAAACGCGGACTGCGGCTGGAGATCGCGGATCGCTGCAGCTTCGCTGACCGCCTTGTTGAAGGCCAGATTCAAAGGGAGCAAGTACGGCATCAAGGCACATTTGGCGAGGGCCAGTGTCCCGAGCCAGCGGGCGATATTCTCTGATTTCGCCAGCAGCGTGCCGCCGTTGGGTGGTCCAGCGAGCAGGCACCGGCTGATGCGGGAGTGAGACCCGAGCATCTCGATCGCGGATCGCGCGACGAGTGAGCCGACCCCGATCGCCATCAAGTCCACGCGACCGCCCGGAGTGGGAGCGAGGCCGACAGCGGACAGGGCCTGAGCCAACTGGGTCGCGCTCTCCTGGAGCGGAGTCGCCACAGTCTCATAGGCGAAGGCCAAAATCTGGTCGTACGATTGACCTGATCGATCCAACAACGGGGCCACCTCGGCCAGCATCGATTCTGCGTCGGATAAACTCCCGTGGACCAAGACCAACACCTGCTGCGCGGGGAGGAGTTCTCCGGGGTTCACTCGCCGTTTGCGGACTTCTCCACCGGCGAAACGCCGGACTCGTTCTCCGATCTCTACGGGCACGGCCGCTGAACGATCATGCGAAACCCAGCGGACACGATGGAGTCCCAATGACCCCGACTCACACTGCATCACCCGGTAGAAGTAGAGGCGGATCGAGTGGGCGACAGCGCGTGTGCCGATCGCATCGAGCGAAGACTGCACCGCAGGCGGCAACCAGGTGATATCCACGGTCTCACTGCCAGTTGGCGACAACCCCACGGGGTAGAGCAACTCTCCGTCGGCGGCAATCGCCAACACCTGCTCATTCGCCACCGCGTCTACGTTGCGCTGCCCCCGTCCCCATTGAACTCGCAGTGGTGCTGTCGGGGAGAGTTGAGATCGAGCCATGTCATCGGCGTCGAGTTCGAATGTTTCCAGAGCGACACTGTTTCTACCGAGCAGGCTTGTCAGTTGTGCGATGTGTGCGGGAGTTGGAGCCCTGCTCACAGTATCCGCACTCTCGGATCGCACTCCCGATTTGAGTGCTGGCTTCGCAGCAGTCACTGATCGCACAGTGCCCGTAAATCCATCCGGAGCAGTGACTTGGCATCCGGATCCTGGCAGTGTGATGTTTTGGCCTCCCGTTAGAGGCCGCTCGCGTTCTGGACGAGGCCGCACCAATTGATATACCAGTTCGGCGGTTGTCCAGTCTTCCTCTACTGGTGCGGACTTTTGCTTGATTAGACGGGTGCCTGCTCCGAGCGCTGCCTGATTC
>JANOKO010000364.1:0-7591 GCA_031419335.1 Planctomycetota bacterium | reverse complement strand
GATGTCTCGCGCGGCAAGCCGTTACCGCACTCACTCCCGGATGAGAAAAAGAGAGAGGTCGGGCTGACTCGCGAGACATGGCGTCTCGAAGTCCTCTCGGATCCCGACCACCCCACCAAGCTCGGCCAGCAGTTCACGCAGGCCGACAACACCGCGTTCAACTTCGCCGCATTGATGAAACTGGCCGAGACTCACGCCGTCCGCTTCCCCAAGGTCATGACCTGCTTGAATCTCGGCTGCCCGCTGGGCATGGGTTTGTGGGAAGGAGTCCCGCTCCGCGAGCTCATCTGGTTGACCCAGCCTCGCGAGAATCTGCGTCGCGTGTTTTATGATGGCTACCACAACGATGACCCGGCTCAGTTGTTCCGCAGTTCCCTTCCTATTGGGCGGGTGCTGGAGTCTCCCCTCGGCCTGCCACCGGTGATCTTGTGCTACAAACTGAACGGCGAGTGGCTCGATGCCGAGCGCGGCGGGCCGGTACGGATTGTGGTGCCAGAGGCCTACGGGTTCAAATCGATCAAGTGGCTGACTCATCTGTTCTTGACCAATTTGGCGACAGCAAACGATACCTATGCCGAGCAGAACAACGATGTTGACAGCCCGCTGAAGACCTTCGCCGCCACACTCTCGATCCCCCGCGAAGCCCGCAGCGGGGAACCGATCCTAGTCTCCGGTTATGCCCAAGTCGGTATCTCGGGACTCTCCCAGGTCCAAGTCTGGGTCGAGTCCTCAATGACTCCGCATCCGACCGCTGACCCGAATTTCACCACAGCTCCGTGGGTCGATGCGAAACTCCTGCCCGCCCCATCGAGCTGGAGCAGCCTGAGCGAGGGGAAAATCCCCTCCGGAACGCACGGATTCGACCAGATGGGGGCTCCGCAGAGTTGGCCCATGCGCCTGACCAACGCCCACTGGGCCACTGTGCTGCCGGGCCTGCCGCCGGGAGAATATACCTTCCGCTGCCGCACCATTGACGAGCAAGGCCAGGCACAGCCACTCCCGCGTCCCTTCCGCAAATCGGGACACGCAACGATCGAATCGATCGATTTTCGTGTGACCTGATGTCTCGCCTCGATTGAAATTGTCCGGGGATTCTGGTGTGATGCCCAAGCACCAGATTGGCGAACGAGCATTGTGAGTTCGCACGATCGATTGACACCGTCGCCGCTTTCTCAGGAGGGTCTTCCACATGGGTCGTCCAGTCACTCTGTTTACCGGTCAATGGGCTGATCTGAAGCTGGAAGACTTGTGCCGCAAAGCCAAAGAGTTCGGCTATGACGGACTCGAACTGGCTTGCTGGGGCGACCACTTCGAAGTGGACAAAGCGCTCTCGGACGATACGTATTGCGGTCGTAAACGAGACCTGCTCGACAAGTACGACTTGAAGCTGTTTGCGATCTCAAATCACTTGGTCGGCCAGGCGGTCTGTGACAATATCGATTCGCGGCACAAGTCGATTCTCTCTCCCGCGATCTGGGGCGATGGCTCACCGGACGGAGTGAATCGCCGGGCGACGGAAGAGATGAAAAACACGGCCCGGGCCGCCAAGAAGCTCGGTGTGAGCGTGGTGAACGGGTTTACTGGCAGCAGCATTTGGCACTTGATCTACGACTTTCCACCGACACCCAAGTCGATGATCGAGGCCGGTTTTCAGCAGTTCGCAGATCGCTGGAATCCGATCTTGGACGTGTTCCAAGAGTGCGGCGTGCGGTTCGCTCTGGAAGTCCACCCCACCGAGATCGCGTTTGACATCTATTCGACGCATCGGGCTTTGGCGGCGATCAACCACCGTCCCGAGTTCGGCTTCAACTTCGACCCGTCGCACCTGATTTGGCAAGGCGTGAACCCCGTCGACTTCATCCGCGAGTTCCCGGACCGCATCTTCCACGTCCATATGAAGGACGCCTCGACGACCCTCAACGGGCGGAGTGGCATCCTGTCGAGTCACCTGTCGTTCGGCGACGCTCGCCGTGGCTGGGACTTCAGGTCGGTGGGTCGAGGGGCAGTGCGGTTTGAGGAAATCATCCGCGCGCTCAACGCCGCTGGTTACGGCTTCGACATGCCGTTGTCGGTCGAGTGGGAAGACTCCGGCATGGACCGTGAGGCCGGTGCCGCTGAGGCCGCTCAGTTCTGTAAGAACATCGACTTCCGCCCCTCGGGCCGGGCATTCGACGCGGCGTTTGCCGAGTAGCCCTGTGTTCTTATCGCGTTCGCCCACGTGGCGCAGCGTGCAGCAAATCGCAACCGTCCGGGTCCATGAGTCCGGGCGGTTTTTGCTTGAGGTGGCTCCGTTTGAGACACTCACTGACTTCAGCCTGAATCAGAACCACAGACCAGGAATGAAGGGGCGCAAATGGAAAAAATCGCCACGCAGTTGCCAGTACGGCAGCGGGCGCTGAAACAGATACGCCGTCGTCGGTGCTGTCCACCATCCGGAATACGTCGAGGGGACATGCCAGAGCAGTGGCATCTCGTGATGGATGTTGATCGTGACCGGGACCGAAACGTGAGCGTGCGGTACGGGTGCCTGGATCAGGTGCGCTCGTCTGGCGGGGGCGATTCCGGGGCGAATGGTGACCCGCCAGTCGTGGAATTCCTGAACGACTTCCGTGTCGACCGCATCGTGTTTCGAGGCGCTCGGGATCACCTGGGGCCGTGTGGCATCCGCAGGAACAAGGAGCACAGCGATCGGTGCCTCGGCTGAGGATGTGGCGGCCTCGTCTGAATCTGTGATGCTCTCGGGAGGGAAAGGTGAGGGTGGTTGCACGGGAGTCACGACTGAAGGCCGCACGACGGGTTCCTGGGCTGTCACCGCTCCCGCTGGCAGCATTTGCCCTGTGAGTACCAGTGCCATGACCGAGGCACGGACGAGGTACTCACTGAGTTGCCAGAGTCTTGAATCGGAGGTCTGATGAGAAGCATCGCTCATGGTTGAATCCTGCCCGTACGGTCGTCGTTCACGTGTGAGAGAACTCGTGTGCGAGACCGTATCCGTAGAGGCTATGCACCCCCTCGCACCGCTGTCAAAACGTTTTCTCGGTCCCAGTTCGATTCGGGTGAGCCGAAAACACCACATTGCCGTACAATGTGCCTCCTTTGCCACGGGGTCGCCACCTGCGATCGAAAACGTGTCTGACAGCAGTCACCGTGCTGGTCTCGACAACGAGACATTCGTCCGACCCGTTCTGCCAGTGGCATTGTGGCTGATCGTCCTCTGACAACGTCCCATGCCCCCCATTTCCGGTTACCACAGTTGCTATTTACGAGTCGATCTCTCGACTCGCACGGCTGAGGTACGACCGCTGAGCGAGTCGGTACTTCGTGGGTACATCGGTGGTGTGGGTTTGGGAACTTGGTTGCTGTTGCAGGAGGGACTAGATGGCGTCGATCCGTTCGATCCCCGGATGCCGATCGCGTTTGTCTTTAGTCCGCTCGTCGGGACGACGCTCACCACCTCGGCGAAATTTGCGGTGGTCGCAAAGAGTCCACTGACGAATCGGCTTTCCGATTCGTTGTCGTCGTCACATTTTGCCATCGCAGGGAAGCGGGCCGGGTACGACGCGATTGTGATTGTGGGAGCTGCGAGCGAGCCGACAGCGATTCGGATCGAGGGAACGCAAGGCGAGCGGGGTGGCGTCAGCCCCCCGGCCTCCCCCGGGCGCGGTTCCGATGTGCCCGGACTCGCTCGTGAATTCCTCACAGTCAGTCGCGCCGAGGGAGAGGCAGCAGAGTCGTGTATCGCCCTTCGCTCCCCGAATGCACTCCATGTTACGTAAACAAAATCGACTCTCTCCACGATCGACTTCCTCTCTGCCCGGCCTTGGTGGGGACTATCGAGTCGCATCGCAGCCGCAGCCATCCGCCACGAGTGGGGCAACCGCTTTCGTGTCGCCGCCATCGGTCCGGCAGGCGAACGCCTCGTGCGGTATGCAACCATCTCCTCCGATGGTCGTCATGCCGGTCGGGGAGGACTGGGGGCGGTGCTGGGCTCAAAAAATCTCAAAGCCATTGCCGTCGCGGGTGACCACTTGACCCCGCAAGCCTACCCCGAAGAGCTGATCGCCCTCAGCCGCGACCTTTCCCGCCGTTCGTTCGGTCCCGCCACTGAAAAGTATCGCGAGCTTGGCACCGTTTCGAACTTAATCACGTTCAACCGCCTTGGCACCCTCCCCACACGAAACTTCCAGTCCGGCATATTCGAAGGGGCCGAGTCGCTGAACCCAGAGTCCTTTGTCTCCGAGCATCCGCGCACACGGGAAAGTTGCGCGGCCTGTACGATCGGATGCGAGCATGTGTTCCACGGGCTGGGGAGCGATGGCGGCACAGGAGTCCGTCTGGAATACGAGAGCCTCTTCGCGCTCGGGCCGCTGTGTGGGATCTCGAATCCCGACACAGTACTGCGAGCTGCAGCTCTGTGTGACGAGATCGGGATTGACACGATCAGTGCGGGGGCCACGATTGCCTTTGCGATGGAATGTGCCGAACGTGGGTTACTGAATCGAAGCCCCAAGTCGCCGGACTCGCCGAATCCGGTGCATTCTGTCCCACGGAGCGAAGCCGCCCCGTGGGACGGGCGTCCAACCACCGGACTCGGAGAGTCCGGCGACTTTGAGGCACTCCGCTTTGGCAATGACGAGGGGCTGCTCGCGGCCTTGCGGTCCATCGGCGATCGCACCGGCCTGGGCGATCATCTCGCCGAGGGGAGCCGCATCCTCGCCGCTCAGCTTGGTCCGGAGGCCCAAGCCTTCGCCCCGCATGTGAAGGGGCTGGAGATCCCGGGCTACGAGCCACGGGCGCTCCAGTCGATGGCATTGGGGTTCGCGGTCGGGACGCGCGGTGCCGACCACAACCGCTCGGGAGCCTACCAGGTCGACTTCTCGGATAAAGTCAATCGCCTCGATCTGACCATTGATGGTGTCCGCTTTGCGATCGAGACCGAGGATGAGGCAGCAGTGATGGATTCATTGATCTTGTGCAAGTTTTTGCGTGGGGCACTCATCGACCGCTATGGCGAAATGGCCCGCATGCTGCACCTGACGACCGGCCTGCCGATCAACGCCGCAGAACTGCACCTGACAGCCACGCGGATCGTCCACCTTCGCAAGTGGTACAACATCCGGCATGGTTGGACTCCGGCGGAGGACACACTGCCAGAACGTTTTCTCCGCGAACCCCTCCCCGATGGTGCCAGCGCCGGGGCGACACTCACTGCGGATCACCTCCGGCGGCTGATCGCGGAGTACAACACCCAGCGGGGATGGGGTCTGGCGGGTTGGATCCCTGCTGGGCAAATCACAGAACTCCTTGCCCTTCAATAAGTTAATATAAATCTGGTGCCTCTGTGATGCTGCTGTCTCAGCACATGTCCAAGGACTCGTTCAACCACCCAATCTCCCGACTGGCTGCACCATCGAGGAACAACTCGATCGTTGCCGCAGGGTCGATCGTACGGACAATTTTGAGAAAAAAACAAAAAAATCTCCGGAGAAGGTATTGTCCGGCAATGCCGCGAAGGCTAGCTTAACGAAATGTTCAATGTCCTCGTTCTGAGGATACCTCTCTACGTGTCCTTGGATTCCTTGTCAATGCTAGGAGAATGTCATGAAAAGATCTGTGCCGGTTCTGCGAAGCACCACCTCGCGGGGCTTCACTCTCATTGAATTGTTGGTCGTGATTGCGATCATTGCTGTCTTGATCGCCCTGCTGCTGCCCGCTGTCCAGCAAGCCCGCGAAGCCGCCCGCCGGTCCCAGTGCAAGAATAATCTGAAGCAATTGGCCCTGGCGACTCACAACTTCCACGACAACTACAATCAGTTCCCGCCGGAATGTTTGGCGATGGACTCGAATTGTACAGCCGGGGCCTGGGCGAGTAATCCTCAGATCTCGACGTTTGCCATGATTCTGCCCTTCATGGACCAGGCTCCCGCTTACAACAAGCTGGATGTTTGGAAGGGAGCCGAGGCTCATCGAATGGGAGCACTGGGGGCAGCGGCGTACTGCAATGGGTACGACACCAACCCGGCTGTCGTGGCTAACCACTGGAGTAATTTGCAGAACTCGTGGGATGTCGCTGTGGCTAAACTGGAAGCACTGACTTGCCCCTCCGATGTGATGGAAGGTCAGCAGCAGTTCTCAGAATTCATCGTGCTGCATGGGTACTGCAACGATTCCGGTACGGCAGGAGCACGCTGCGTCTCCACCGGAGGGGGCGGAACCATTGGCGGCGTCACAACGCTGAAGGACTACGGTTTTGGTCGCACGAGCTACCTGCCCGTTGGCGGAGCGATCGGTCGTCTCGATAACCTTTGGGGCAAATGGTCGGGTGTCTTTGGCGGCTGGACCCGCGTCAAGATGAGCAACATCACCGATGGCACCAGCAATACCATCCTGTTCGGGGAAGCCACCGGTGGTAAGGACTACAACTACCTCTGGATCTCCACCGGAGCCATGCCGACAGCTTGGAACTTCGGCAAGAACTGGTATCAGTTCAGCAGCGAACACGTGGGCGGAACTCACTTCGCACTGGCAGACGGTAGCGTACGGTTTCTGTCTCAAAACATGGATACCCTGAATTATCGCCGGGTTTCCGCTGTGGCAGATAGCGAAGTCGTGGGTGAGTTCTAGAGTCCGTTTCAGAAGTGGTGCTTACACCAAGTTGGCCGAGGGGGCAGCAGGCATTCCTGTCTGCCCCCTGCGGACCAGTTCTGAAATCGTCTGTGTTTGGCTCGTCGCGAGCCAGTCTCTTGGGTTTCCCGGAACCTGTGTTTCAACCTCCTGCTGTTCAACAAGGATCAGGTGATTTATGACATTTCGCGTTCTCTCCAGTCTGGCGGCTGCAGGGCTGCTCTCGGTCGCGTTGCTGAGCGGCTGCTCTGGGAAGCCAGCGGACCCAGAACCAACTGTGACGGCACCTCCGGCGGGCGGACTCTCCGTCCAAGCAGCTGATCCGGACAAGCCCTCTTCCGGCCAGCCTCCAGCGCCTCCTCCCGTGGAGCTTTAATCGCGAGCATGACCTGAGTATAGAGCGGCTCGCTTTGAGTTCGCCTCTAGGACCGGGGTGTGAGATTGTCTTTCGAAAGAATGCCCAAGTCTTTGGCTTGGGCATTCTTTTTTTTGGCAACCCTACCGCTTTCAGGGAGTTTCGTAGTCGGCATGTCTGTCTTGTGTGTATAGTGGTCAGACACGCAGGGCTCATTCCCAGTTCAAGCTACTCATACCGCAGCGCATCAATCGGGTCGAGCTGGCTCGCCCGCCGCGCTGGGTAAAACCCGAAGAACACCCCGACCGCTGCGGCGAATAGAAACGCCACCACAGCTGCCGTGAGGGACACTTGGTGCGGCCACTTGGTTCCCGACGTGAAGGTGTTAATGAGCGTGACCAGTCCAATCGAGGCCGCCATCCCCATCGCAAAGCCGATCATCCCGCCGACGCACGACAGCATCACGGCCTCGACCAGAAACTGCTTGAGGATGTCCCCCGGCGTGGCTCCGACCGCCATCCGAATTCCGATCTCGCGCGTCCGCTCGGTGACGGACACCAGCATGATGTTCATGATCCCCACACCGCCAACCAGCAGCGAAATCCCGGCAAT
>JANOKO010000363.1:0-6867 GCA_031419335.1 Planctomycetota bacterium | reverse complement strand
CCGCGCTCGTCGAGGTCGGTGAGTAAGGCCGACAGCCCCTGATCGAACGGCGGCAGCAGTCGGTCCTTGAGTTGGGCGAAGTTACTGCCGTGGGTGTCCCAGTTGTTCATTGAGCCCATATTCGCCTGGACGATGGGCATTCCGGCTTCAACCAGTCGGCGTGCGAGAAGCAGAGACTGGCCGAAGGCATGCCGCCCATAGCGGTCGCGCATCTCGGCAGACTCGCGGTCCATTTCGAACGCTTCGCGGAACCGGCCCGCTGCACCGAGCAGACTGTACGCCTGGCTGCTGGAGCGACTCAGGTTTTGTGACGCAACCTGTGACTCCAGATCACAGCGCTGCTGAACGAGGCCTCCGAGGAGGACTCGACGGTGATCCATCCGCTCCATAGTCAGCCCGGGCTGGAGCGTCAACTCTTCGAGCTTGAAGTGCGGATCGTTGGGGTCATTCTTCACATGCCACGGGTCGTATTGGCTCCCCATGAAGCCTCCCGTCTGGCCCGAGAATCCATACCCGTTATGCAGATAGGTCGGCAGCATGACACCCGAAGGGAGTCCATCGGATCGTGGCCGAAGGGCCTTTAACCCAGCCGCATAGCATGGCCAGTCCGCGCGGCTGGCCATGTGCGTGGCCCCCGGAGGCAGTTGGTTGATGCCTGAAAGAATAAAGTGCGTGGCTTGCTCATGCCCCGGCAGGTCGTGAGTCATCGAGCGAATGATGGCGTACTTGTCGGCGATGGCTGCCAGCTTAGGGATGTGTGGTCCGACGAGGATGCCAGGAACATTGGTTTCGACCGGTTTGAACTCGCCCCGGATCTCAGCAGGGGCTTCGGGCTTCAAGTCCCAGATGTCTTGGTGTGAGGGGGCCCCGGATTGAAAAACCAGTATCACGCTCTTGGCTCGCCCAAATCCGGTCGAAACACCTTCGGCCCGGGCTGTCCTGGGAAATAAATCGGAGAGCCCCAACCCGAGCAGACCCGAAAAGCCGACCTGGAGCGCTTCACGCCGGAGGAGTGAAAGGCCAAATCGATTAGTGAAGCGGTCAAGCATGAAGATGACTCATGGCGATCGAGGCAGGTCGATCTGGGGCGGCAGGCATTCCAAGGTTCGAGGCGGGGCCGTAGGGTACATCAAGTATCGTTGATGGAACAACGTCGGGTCTGATCTTTTCCTTGAATCACGCGAGAAATCTGAAAATGGATACGCTTCGAATACCGAGTTCAGTGATCGGAAAAAACATGACCTGTCGGAATGATTTCAGTGTGAGAATGCCATGTTACCCCTGCTGAGAAAATGGACCGAAGGACCGACCATTCGGATTTCTGCCACGAACTGCCGGGCCGTCAGCCTTGCACATGGAAATGCCAAAGGCCCAAGGGCGAGATCCCTAACGGGGTGAGCCTCGGGATTGCGAGGCCGTAAGACGGACTGCTGGCATTGTTTCGACTCGAGTGATGCTATTATTCCGTCATGGAGGACTCGTCATAGCTGACTTTCTTCCCCGAAAGACAAACCAGCCAGTTCCGAGATTTCCCCTGGGATCCTTGTGGCATGTCAGACAACTCTGAGACGGCCAACCTGCTCTACTGTTTCGGCTGTAACGGGCGGTTTCGCTCGACCGATCCGCGGCGGGTCTGTCCGCGTTGTGGACACTCATCGGGCGAAGGATTGATCGCTTCCGATGGTCCTACATTTTTATGGAAGAGTGCCGATCTGTGGGCGAGTCGTCAGCCGCATCCAGACGCCTCGGCCGCGGTCGACCTGACCCACTTGATTGGGAAGCAAATCGGTGATTACGCGATTCAGTCGCTGCTGGGACGGGGAGGGATGGGGTATGTCTTCCTGGCCCGGCATGTCCATCTCGACCGGGATTCCGCACTGAAGATACTGGCTCCGGAACTGGTGGCCCGCGATCCGGACTACCTGGATCGCTTCCTGCATGAGGGGCAGGCCATGGCGGCCATGCAACACTCGAACATCGTATCGGTTTACAACATCGAGTCCCTGGATGGGTACCATTGCCTCGATATGGAGTACGTGCCGGGACGTTCCCTCCAGAATCTGATCAAGGATCTCCGCCTGCCTACGGAACGAATTTTATTCCTGGCTGCGGAAATCGCGAGAGGACTTGCTGAAGCGCACCGAGAAGGCATCCTGCACCGCGATCTGAAGCCTGACAATGTGTTGATGACTCTTAGTGGTGTACCCAAGATCGGCGACTTTGGCCTCGCCAAGCGGCTGACGCCCGGTGAGCAACCACAGATGCTCCCGGCCGGAACACCTCACTATATGGCCCCAGAACTCTTTCAGGGGGGCCAGCCTACTCCGTCCACCGATGTGTACGCACTCGGGATTTGTATGTTTCAGATGCTGGCGGGTCGAGTTCCTTTCGCCCAGCCGGGGATGAATGCCATGATTGGAGCTGTGACTTCGCAAGCGGTGCCGAATCTGAGGCTGATTCGCCCGGACATTCCTCTGGAAATGTCCGAAGTGATCCATCAGATGCTCGACAAAAGTCCGGGGAATCGCCCGACGAGCGGGATCGAAACGGCTGCGTTGCTCGATGCGATTCTCGGAGGACTTCCCGATTTGCAGACGCTGGTGAACGAGGCGTTTGACTTCGAGCCCAACGTCTTATGGAAGCCCGTGGGACCCGCATTTGAGCTGGATATCAGACTGCCACACAACCGCCATCAAATCGTCTGGATAGAATCGACCGGAACTTCCGCCCGCGAACGAGTCCTCAAAATCTACTCGCGCTGCTGCCCTGCAGTCCCCCACTATTACGAGAAGGCCCTGCGATTGAATGATGTGATTGTCCACGGCGGACTCGTGCTGCACGACATGGATGGCGTGCCGTGGTTTGTGATGCAGAACTGCTACCCGCGATTTACCGTGGATGCCGAAGAAGTCCGCCGCAGCGTGCTGGAGATCGCTTTCCACGCCGATGCGATCGAACGGGAACTGACCGGGCAAGACCGAAATTGAGTCTCATCGAGTGGTCATGCGAGACTGCGTGTGAGACTGAAAAGACCCCAGTCCGGTCTCGACGAGACCGGACTGGGGGGAGTCACCATCCGCCTGACTCCGGACGCTCGCCTTACGCAGGTTGGAAGTCGCACAGGGCGTCCTTCAGCCTCGCCCGGGCCGTATGCAGCCGGCGCTTGATGGTTCCGACGGGGCTGGAGAACCGGGCGCTCATCTCTTTCAAGGACTGACCCTCGAAATAGAATGCTTCCAGCGTCTCTCGATCCATCCGCCGCAACAGGGACAAGCTCGCCCGCAACTGAGTGGCCCGCTCGTTGGCGAACAACCGGTCATGCGGAGCTGACTGATCTCCACCGATGAAAGCGAACGACTCGGGAGCGCAGATCACCTCGGGTGGCCGACGGACAGCCCGGTTGATCGACAGCCGGACGGCAATCCGCTTCAACCAGCCGACGAACCGCTCAGGTTCGCGGAGTTGATCGAGCTTGCGGAAAGCCCGCAGGAACACGTCCTGCGTGACTTCAGCGGCTTCTGCCGAGTTTCGCAACCGGCGGTAGACGACCGCGAACACGCTCGACTCGTAGTGTGTCACCAATTGTCCGAAGGCATCCCGATTGCCCGCTTGAGCCTGGAGAACGGTCTGGAGGAGTTCGATTTCGTTCATGATGTGGCCCCCCTTCCTGGGGAGTTTTCGTTATGGAATCCGAGCTGAGGTATGAGTCCCCGGTGGGGGGAAACAGCTGGATGGAATGGATGACGCAGTCACGCAACAAGACTCTCCTGGAACGGGAGATCCGCCGGTGGGCCGAGGCGATGATTTCGCAAGCTGCCAGAAAATGAGGTCAGAAGTTCGCTCGGAAGAGCCAGGGCGATTGTGCCCTGTGTGGGAGTCTGAAAACCGTCTCGCTTAAAGTTCCGCTCAGGGGGTTGTTGAGTTCCGGCCCGTCCAGATAAGGCATATGGGCAGCAAACACAGCAACTTGAGCGGCACCGCGAGAGCGGCGACTCCGACAGACTTCTGGACTCGTTGGCGGCTGATTTTAGAGCGTGATGGCTCTCGAAATCACCAAGGAGGCCCAGGCTGCCGGGGGAATCTCCGGCCACGCACGTGCAGGAGTGGCCGAGGTCGCGGGCCGACAGGCTTCCGCGTTCCCTGTTCGTTCCAGCCCCTCGGTACTCGATAGCTTCGAATAGCGAAGGAAGTGCGGTTTCCCGGTATGAGAGCGCATCTGACCTTGGCGCGAACGGACCACGACGACGGCGGTTCCGGACTGGACATGGCCAGCAAATCCGAAGTTGACCGAGACGTTGTTGTTGTTCATTTGAGCCAAGATGCACCTCCTGCGATTCAAGATCGCAGTCCACGAGAACACAAACCACCGCCCCCACACGAGCTACAGACTCAGGGGAGCATCCAAGACACGAAAACCAAAGGACCACCCCTCAAACTCAACCACCGACAGGCAGTGAATTCTTGGGTGTGGAATCCCTCACGGTATGACCCGCAAACCCATACAAAGGTTCGCAGAATCTCACCCATTGTTGCTTGAATGTCGGAATTCAGGGAGAGAACTCTGAGCGAATTCTCGGCAAAAACAGGCCTGACTCACCGTAAGTACAATCGGGCATGCCAGATGCATCTCTCGCAAATATTTTGAAGGAATTCGGCATTTTCCACCCAAGATTCCTCGACGGTCGGCGAACTGCCTGATGTCCAACGATGCACTCCGCATCGAACACACACTCAGGGGGTTGGTGCCATGCTCGTTAAGAAGTCCATTGTTACGGGTCTCGCAGTCCTCGGGGCTGCCGGAGTGGTGTTCGGTACGCAGGCGTGGAGCTACGTCCGGACCGGAGTCAACAACGTCCAGAACGCGGTCCAAGCCGAAGTGCCGATCGCCTTCGAACTCGACCGTGCCCGCGACGAGGTCCAACTGCTCCTCCCCGAAATTCGCAAGTCGCTGCATGTGGTGGCCGAAGAACAAGTCGAAGTCGAGCATCTGAAGGCCGCGCTCGAAGCCAAGGGTGCCGCATTGGCCGAACAGCAACAGTCGCTGGTCACGCTGACCGCCGACCTGAAGTCCGATCGTCAGCACTTCGTGTATGCGGGCAGCAACTACGACCGGCCCGAGTTGGAGAAGGATCTGGCCGAGCGGTTCAATCGCTTCAAGATCGCAGAAGAGTCGCTGAAAAAAGAGCGTGAGATGCTCGTTATGAAGGAGCGAGCACTCAACATTCACCGCGACACGCTGGAGAAGATGCTCTCCCAGAAGAAGACGATGGAACTGGAACTCGACCGGTTGCAGGCCCGCCTGCGAACCGTCGAATCTCGGAAGCAGATTACCAGTCTCTCGATCGATGACTCGAAACTCGCCCAGGTGAAGTCGATGATCGGCACGATCGACAAGAAGCTCGATGTCGAGGACGCCGTCCTCGACGCCGAGGGAAACTTCTCGGACCTGATCCCGATTACGAAACCCGAGATCAACCCGGTTGACATTGTGGCTGCGGTCGAAGCCCACCTCGGACAGCCGTCGGGGCTCGAAGTGGCCACAATCGCTCCTGCGGGTCAGAATGACTAATCTCACCATCCATTCAACACCTCAAGGCGAGTCAAGTGACTCGCCTTGAGGGCGTTTCCGTTGGGTGAGTGGCCTCCGGTGTGAACTCGCCATCCTGAGAGATGATTCCATGAGATGTCCCTCGTTGTTGGTCCTGGCAATCCTGATGGCGGAGGGTTGTGCTGAGAGTTCCCATCGCCCACCTCCTGTGGAAAGCCGCATCGGCCAGAACTGCATCGTCTATTACCGCCGGGATGCACTCGGCATGGCGGCTGATACACCGTCATCGATCGAGTCGGGTAATATCAACGGGGCGGACGTGACTCAGCCCGGCGAATTGATGGCCGTGGGATACGACTGGATCGTCATCAACCTCCATGGACGCGAGTTTCACATTCCTCAAGCGGCGATTCTGCGGGTCGAGTTTGGCAACAATATCTCAGGCAAGCCTGGCCTGAGCGAGCCAGTTCAGCCACAGCCCTCCGGTCACGGAGACCACACGCACGGCGCGGAACATCCTGCAGACACAGACCACACCGCTCACTGACACCACTCCCCGCAGAACTTGACAACTCCCCGTGATCCAATGGGTTCTGCACTGCGTTCCACCCGTGTAGAGCAAAAACCTCGGTCACTGCTCTGTCCGGCGGACGGTCGGATTGACACGATGATAGGGATGAGAACTCCAACCAAGAGATAGCAATGAGCATGGGAATCGGCTTGGGAGTGTTTGCGATCGGCGGACTGTTCAGTCTGCTGTACTTCGTGTTCTCGATCTTTACCCTGGTCGACTGTGCCCAGAATGAACCAACCGAGGGGAACTCGAAGATCACCTGGATTCTGATCATCATCTTCGGGCTGGGGGTTGGCCCGCTGATCTACTTTCTGGTGCGACGACCGGAACGGATCTCGATGATCGGGAGATGAGGGAGGAAAGCGATCAGCCGTCAGCTTTCAGCCAGAGGGGAAGCCATCGTCCAGTGAAACACCTACCCCGAAGGGGTTGCACAACACAGCCCAGGGTCGCGACCGAAGGTCGCGCACCCTGGAAAAAGCCCTCTCGATGACACCTACCCTGAAAGGGTTGCACATCTGCCCGCCCGTGATGTGGAACCCCTTCAGGGTACAATCACACGAGAGCCCCAAACCCAGGGTGCGCTCCCTTCGGTCGCGACCCAGGGCTATTGTCTACAACCCCTTCGGGGTACAGAAGCCACCCGTTCAGCCCACACTCAGGCCCACCCGCCATGAACGAACGCCAAATCTTCGAAGCCGCTCTCGACATCGCCGACTTGGCGCGACGCGAGGCGTTTCTCTCG
>JANOKO010000362.1:0-2889 GCA_031419335.1 Planctomycetota bacterium | reverse complement strand
CGTGAAGGGCCCGGAGTTGGTCGAGGCAGGTTTGGCCCAACTGGTCGATCTGTTCGAGGGCGATCTCTGGTCGCAGATCTCGAAGAAGGTAACCGGTCCATGACCTCCAGCGCTCAAGCCGAGATCGACGCAGGACAGCGGTTCGCTTTTGGCAAGAACTGGCAGGCATTCCTGTCGGTCCTCACACCCCAGCGGATCGAGACGGCGACTCGTGCGCTGCGCGAGATGTTGAGGTCGAGTCGTTGGCCGGGAAGACATTCCTCGACATCGGCTCGGGCAGCGGGCTGTCTTCACTCGCAGCTTGGCAACTCGGGGCCACAGTCACTTCGTTCGACTTCGACCCGAGCTCGGTGGCGTGTACAACCGAGGTGCGCCATCGCTACGCCCCCGAGGCCACGAACTGGACAGTGCAGGCCGGGTCGGTACTCGACCCGTCGTACATGACCGGCCTGGGTCAGTTCGATGTCGTCTATTCCTGGGGCGTGCTGCATCATACCGGCCAGATGCGGCTGGCCCTCCAACACGCTGCACAGCGCGTGGCCCCCAGCGGCCAACTGTTCATTGCGATCTACAATGACGAGGGCGGCGTCTCCCGGTTTTGGGCGAGTGTGAAGCGGCTCTATTGCTCGGGCGTGCTGGGCCGATGGCTGGTGTTGGCGACTTTCATCCCTTACTTCGCACTGAGAACCGCATTGAAGTGGGTCAGTTGCGGTCGTCAGGCCGCGCTGACTCCGGGGTCGCGCGGGATGTCGGTGTACCACGACTGGATTGACTGGCTGGGTGGCTATCCATTCGAGGTGGCTAAAGTCGAAGAGCTGCTCGAATTCGGTCGCGAGCGAGGGTTCGAGCTGCAGAATCTGAAAACGACTAACCGTATGGGGTGCAATGAACTGGTCTTCCGGCGAGTCAATACCAAGGGGTGTGATCGCGATTGAAACGCGGCTGGGCTGACATGGGATGGGGAATACCACTCGTCAGCGGG
This sequence comes from Planctomycetota bacterium, assembly GCA_031419335.1. Classification (GTDB taxonomy): domain Bacteria; phylum Planctomycetota; class Planctomycetia; order Planctomycetales; family Planctomycetaceae; genus TH-plancto1. Next base: position 1,907 of record JANOKO010000362.1, on the reverse strand, counting down.
ATGAGAGTTCGCCCCCCTGGCCGTAGTCTCGGTCCACTCGACAGATTCGCAATTGATATTCGGAATACCAGAGACGAATCCCCGCATCCTGGGCCGCCCGATGCTCGATGTTCTGCTTCCAGGCGGCAATCGATTCCAGCTGACTCCAATAGGACACCGTGATACCCAGTCCATCGCTCCCGCGTACGGATTCGATCCCCAGAAAACCTGGCTGTTGTGCAGCCAACTCAACCATGCGATTCGCCATAACCTCGTAGCCCTGGTCTCCAGAGGTTCGTCGTGACGTAAAGATGACAGCGTAATAGGGGGGATCAGGAGTCGCAGCAAAACCCGTGGGAGTGTGCGACATGGCTTCATCGTCTCGGGAACTTGGTTGGGGACCGTTGGTGGCTGGTGTATCGTACCCCGCTGAACGGTTTCCAGCCCAGACCATCTGCATGCCAGAGTTTCAAGGGCTGGGCTTTCGACACTCTCAACCCCCACTGGTCTCCTCCGCATGCCCGAACTTCCGGAAGTCGAAACCATGGTTCGTGGAATTCGCCCACATGTCGTTGGGCAGAGGATTGCAGCGTTCGAGGCGTGCCAGTGTGCCTGCCGTCCGCTCACGATTCGGCCCGCATTGAAGTGGATCGCCGAGGAAGTCGTGGGGCAGAAGGTCGTCGAAGTTCTGCGCCGCGCCAAGCGGGTCGTACTGAGATTGCACTCGGGGTCGGCCTTTGTGATCGAGCCTCGCATGACAGGGTTGATGCTGATTGCCGATCCGCCGGACCCTGAGCATCTGCGCGTCGTCTGGAAGCTGGGGGCAAGGCGTTCGCGACGCTCGTTGTGGTTCTGGGACCGACGCGGATTGGGAACGGTGTCGCTGCTCGCCCCCGCTGACGTGGAACAGCTTTTCGGTCAGCAATACCTTGGCCCTGATGCGTTGGACGTGGAACTCGCTCACTGGCAGGCGGTCTGCGCTGCGACCCAGCGACCGATCAAGGTGCTGCTCCTCGATCAATCCAAGGTGGCTGGGATTGGCAATCTGTATGCCAGCGAGATCTTGCACATGTGCCGCATCCATCCCCAGACTCCTGCCGCCGCGCTGCGTCTGACTCAACTGAAGCTGCTGGCGAAATACACGTTGGAGGTGCTGACTACGGCGATACAGCACGAGGGATCGACCCTCGGAGACGGAACCTATCGCAATGCCTTGAATCAGTCGGGAGGCTACCAGAACTCGCATCGGGTCTATGCGCGCGAGGGGGAGATCTGTCCGACCTGCCAGCGAAGCGAAATTGTCCGCATCGTGCAATCACAACGCTCGACCTTTTATTGTCCACGCTGTCAGCAGGCTCCGCGCTAGTCGACCGCGGGAATTGTGGCGAAAATGCAACCAACTCTCCGTCTCGCTGGAACCCTGAACCAGTCACGAGTTTCCACGCGCGGGCACCAACTGCGAGTTGTCGGCAGTGGTGGGCGCGGTCAAGATCTCTTCCAGGTTGCGGATCATCGATCGGGGGGAAAAGACCTGCCATGCACTCACGCCTCATTCGACTGCTGATCGCCTCCACGGTGCTGTCTATTCCACTGGGCGTGGGGGCTGAATCATCAGCGCGGCAACGGTTTGTGGTCCATGTTCTTCCGCGCGTGTCGATCAATGCTCCACCGGCAGCCGCCGTGGCCGAATTGCCACCCGACCAGACGCAAATTCAATTCCCGGAGCAGGTGTGGGATATTTCTTCCAACATCGCTTCCGGAGCGACGGTCCAGTTCGCCACTGAGCAGAGCTTTCACAACCTGGATGACGACACAATCCGTCGCGATGCTCAATTGAACGTTTCGATTTCCAGCCAATCCACGTCTGGAGCCTGGGCCGTCACACACGCTCAAGCCGCCACGGATCATGTCGCAGGTCTGGAAGCTGC
>JANOKO010000361.1:0-7612 GCA_031419335.1 Planctomycetota bacterium | reverse complement strand
CACGATCTGTGCCGAACTGGGCGGAGATCGCGAACTGCTGGTGTTGAACACATCCAAACTGGGCTCTGTCAAGGACGGTGCCTTGCGTTCGACCTTGCGGAAGAAGGGCATCAAGATCCTGCAAGTCAAGAACACGCTGGTTCGCGTGGCCTTGCGGGAAACCGGTGTCGGGAATGTCGACGCTCTGTTGAGTGGACCCACCGTGGTGGTCTGGGGCGGAGAAGATGTCGTTGCGTTGTCGCGAGAGATCGTGAAGATTGCTGCCGACAACAAAGACATCGAGATTCGCGGTGGGACCGTGGATGGCCAGTCCCTGGATGCAGCGGGGGTCACTGACCTCAGCAAGAGCATGGGCCGTCCGGAATTGCTGGCCAAGATCGCTGGCTTGATTCTGTCGCCGGGGGCTCGCTTGGCGGGTGCCTTGCTGGGAGCCGGTGGCGTCCTGGCGGGTCAGCTCAAGACGATCACCGAGAAGGAAGCGGCCCCCGCAGACGCGGACCAGCCCGCCGCTTAGCTCAATGAACATACCCTCGCGCGTTGCAGGGTCTAGAACAACGTTTCGTGTGCCTTTGCAGCCCCTGGGAACTTCAGGCGGCTGCACGATTTCTGGAGAACTGTCCGATGTCCGAAGCTCGTGAATTTGATTCCACCACCAAGGACCTTGGTGACAAGATTGTGGGCCTGACCCTCCTGCAGGCGAAGGCTTTGGCCGACTACCTCGAAGAGGTCCACGGCATCAAGCCAGCGGCTGGAGCCGTTGTGGCTGGTCCCGCCGCTGCCGCAGCTCCGGCTGCTGTCGCCGAAGTGCAGACTGAATTCGAAGTGGTTCTGGCCTCGTTCGGAGAGAAGAAGCTGGAAGTCATCAAGGTGATCCGCACGATCACTGGGCTGGGGCTGAAAGAAGCCAAGGACTTGGTCGAAGGCGCTCCGAAGACGGTGAAGACCGGTATTTCGAAGGAAGACGCTGACAAGATCAAGGCCGAACTGACCACAGCTGGTGCCACAGTCACGATCAAGTAGTACGATTCTTGCGGGATTTGGCATCAAAGTTCTGCCAATAATTCCGTTGACTTGACGTTGACGACTCTAGCCCCGATACTCCGGATCGGCGTTGGATTGCTGCGATGCGCGAAACACAATCCGCGAGAGGTGTGGCCTCAAGCCTACACCTCTCGTGTTGTTTCTCTGCTTTTCAGCGGCGTCGATCTGTGGCTAGCTTCCTGCTGATCACATGACGTGTCGCAGTTTCTCTCGGTGTGTGTGGTGGGCTCGCCTCAGACACCTTACTCAGGAGTGCGGCTCCTTGCGACTCTCTCATCCAATGATGCATTCTGTTCTCTTTTCATATTCGGCACACGCCCACTGTTTGCGACACAGTTTCTGTGTGCCCGTATTTGCATGTGGCTCGCCAGCGAATGGCTTGAGCTGATTGTGTCCGCGTCGAGTGTGATTCGCGGACGGCCAGGACACTTGCTTTCCGTGAATCGTGTTGATTGTCCAGCAGCATTGTGAGGATTTGGCATGCCTGTTCCCGCTGAACGCTACATCAAGTCTTCGACGATCCGCAATTTTGGAACGTTGCAAGGCGGGTTCGATTTGTCGGACCTGACGCAGATCCAGACGGAATCGTATTCCCGTTTTCTTCAACTGGATCGTCGCCCAGATCAAAGGCGAGGTCAAGGTCTGGAGGAGATTCTACGGGAAGTCTTCCCGGTCGTGAGCAATGACCAGCAGTTCCGGCTGGAATACGTCAAGTACGAACTGGGCAAGCCCCGTTATACCCCGACCGAATGCCGGCAGTTGCGATTGACTTACGGCATGCCATTCCGAATTTGGCTGCGACTGGTCAAAGAGCAGCCGATCGAAGAGGAAGTCTACCTGGGTGATATCCCGATCATGCTGGGTGGAGGTGAATTCATCGTCAACGGGGCCGAGCGTTGCGTGGTCTCCCAGTTGCACCGATCCCCGGGCGTTGACTTCGTGAAGTCCGAGGAGCCGGGTGAGAGGCGAACATACTCGTGTCGCGTGATTCCGGAACGCGGTAGCTGGATCGAATTCGTCGTCAGCAAGAAAGAAACTCTCGGCGTGCGCATCGATCAAAGCGGTCGGTTTTCAGCGATTACGTTGCTGCGAGCGATGGATCCGTTGTACACGTCCAGTCACTCACTGCTCAAGCTGTTTTACGATGTGGAGACGCTTAAGGTCTCCAAGGCCGGTGCCGAAGGTCTGCTGGGCAAGTGGGCCGCAGACGACATCGTCTATTCCAGTGGGGATCGCCTGGGGGAAATCATCGTTGAGTGCGGGCACCGCATCACGAAATCGACTGCTGCCGAGATCATCGAAGCGGGGATCAAGACCGTGGAGATCATCTCCAAGGTCGAAGATCCGATGATCATTAATAGCATCCTGGAGGACTCGACGAGCAGCCACGAAGAGGCCCTGCTCAAGATCTACCAGCGGCTCCGTCCCGGCAATCCTCCTCAGTTAGAGAAGGCCAATGATCTGTTCCGTGAAAAGTTTTTCGATGTGAACCGGTATCGCCTCGGTCGCGTCGGACGGTTTCGTATCAACCGCAAGTTCGGCCAGGACATCCCGGATGACGAGATGACCTTGCGTGCTGAGGACTTCATCAATTCCATTCGCTATCTGATCAAATTGCGAGTGGGTGATCAGAGTGCTCACGTCGATGACATCGACAATCTGGGGAATCGTCGTCTGCGCACGATCGACGAGTTGGCTTCCGAAGAGATCCGCAAGGGGTTCCTGAAGTTGCGGCGAACGGTCTCCGAGCGGATGGCGATGAAGGATGTTCAGGAAATGAGTCCGCGGTCGCTCGTGAATCCCAAGAGCGTCTCCGCAGCGATCGAATACTTCTTCGGGCGAAGCGAGTTGTCTCAGGTGGTCGACCAGACCAACCCATTGTCGATGTTGACTCACGAACGCCGGTTGAGTGCTCTGGGACCAGGGGGACTCAACCGGAAGCGAGCGGGGTTCGAAGTCCGCGACGTACATATTTCGCATTACGGTCGCATCTGCCCCATTGAAACGCCTGAAGGCACGAACATTGGGTTGATCTCCAGCCTCAGCATTTATGCCAAAGTCGACGCCTATGGCTTCCTGATCTCTCCCTACCGCAAGGTGCATCACGGCAAGATCGGAGAAGAAATCGAGTGGCTGCGGGCGGATGAAGAGGCCAACGTGATGGTGGCTCCGGCGGACACGCATGTGGTGAAGGGCAAAATCGTGGAGGAGCGCTGCTTGGCTCGATGGCACAACGATGTGCATTGGGTCGAGTCGAAAGCGATCCAGTATATCGATGTGGCCCCGGCTCAGATGGTGGGGATCTCGGCGGCCTTGATTCCGTTCCTGGAGCATGACGACGCCAATCGCGCGCTCATGGGATCAAACATGCAGAGGCAGGGTGTCCCCTTGCTCATTGCCGAGCCACCACTCGTGGGCACCGGAATGGAAGACGAAGTCCCACGTTATTCGGGGATGACCCCGCGGGCCGAGCGGGCGGGCAAGGTGACCTATGTCGACGCCGATCGCATTGAGATCGAGGGCAAGAAGTACCCGATGCGTAAGTTCACGGGACTCAACGAGCGGACCTGTCTGAACCAGAAGCCGCTGGTCAAGATGGGCCAGCGGGTCAAGAAGGGCGAAATCCTCGCCGACACCGCAGCCACCCGCGATGGCATCCTATCTCTGGGACGGAACGTCATGGTGGCTTTCATGTCATGGGAAGGGTTCAACTTTGAAGATGCGATCATTCTCTCAGAACGTCTGGTGAAGGATGATGTGTACACGTCGATCCACATCGACGAATTCGACGTGGAAATCCGCGAGACCAAGCTCGGCCGCGAAGAGTTCACCCGCGACATTCCGAATGTCAGCGAGAAGGCCCTGCGGCATCTCGATGACAATGGGATCGTGCATGTCGGCACCCGAGTCCGTTCGGGAGACATCCTGGTCGGCAAAGTGACTCCCAAGGCCAAGGCCGAACTGACCCCCGAAGAAAAGTTGTTGCACGCGATCTTCGGCAAGGCCGGAGAAGACGTGAAGAACGAATCGCTGGAAGTCCCCAGCGGCATCGAGGGGATCGTCATCCATACCGAGAAGTTCTCGCGGCGGATGAGCCTCAATGAACTGGAGAAGAAGAAGTTCGATGTCGACCTGAAAGCTGTCGAGCAGAGCGGCCAGAAGCGAGTGGCTGACAAGCTCCTCGAATTCGTGGCCGAACTCGATGGCGTGTTGGGTAAGCACGTCAGCGACGACGATGGTCGCGAACTCCGCTCGATCGATGACCCGAAGTTCCTCTCCGAATTTGCTCGCAAGTTCGAAGCCTACTTCGAGACCCTCGACATCCGCAGCCCGCAGAAGCAGGCCGATGCCCGCAAGTTGTTCAAGGACAGTTGGCCGCTGGTGATCGACGTGATCGACGACGCGGAACTGAAGCTGAACAGCATGAAACGCGGCGATGAGTTGCCGAACGGCGTGTTGCAGATGGTCAAGGTGTACGTCTCTTCGAAGCGGCAGATTTCTGTCGGGGACAAGATGGCCGGTCGCCACGGGAACAAGGGGGTGATCTCCAAGATCCTGCCGATCGAAGACATGCCGTACTTGCCCGACGGGACGCCTGTCGACATCGTCCTGAATCCGCTGGGCGTTCCGAGCCGTATGAACGTGGGGCAAATTCTGGAGACCCACCTCGGTTGGGCGGCGGCCAAGATGGGCTACCGGGCGATCTGTCCGGTGTTCGACGGTGCCGCCGAGGAAGAGATTCGGGCCTGCCTGCGGGAAGCAGGGCTCCCCGAAGAGGGCAAGATGCAGCTGTACGATGGACGCACGGGCGAACTGATGGAGCAGAAGACGACCGTCGGGATCATCTACATGCTCAAGTTGCATCACTTGGTCGACGACAAGGTGCATGCCCGAGCGACGGGGCCGTACTCCCTCATCACCCAACAGCCACTGGGAGGCAAGGCCCGCTTCGGCGGTCAGCGGTTTGGGGAAATGGAAGTGTGGGCGCTGGAAGCCTACGGAGCGGCCTACATCCTGCAAGAGTTGCTGACGGTGAAGAGCGACGACGTGGAGGGCCGGACCAAGATTTACGAATCGATGGTCAAGGGGGAAAACACCCTCGAAGCGGGCACCCCCGCCAGCTTCGACGTTCTCATCAACGAAATTCGTGGACTGTGCCTGAACGTGCAGTTGGAAAAGGCCAAAGTGTGACCCGGCCAAGGTCTCACGCCGGGGGTCACTCGCTACCCCCGCTCGACACAGGCTTCCGCTGCCCCGAACGCCCAAACCCCCAACGCATCACTTCACTCCTTCCTGGGAGATCGCTATGAGCAATACCAACACATCTGGTGACGGTGTCTACGATCGCGTCAATGATTTTGGCGCGGTGAAGATCAGCCTGGCCAGTCCACACGACATTCGCAGTTGGTCATTTGGCGAAGTCAAGAAGCCGGAGACAATCAACTATCGAACCTACCGTCCGGAACGGGACGGTCTGTTCTGTGAGCGGATCTTCGGGCCGGAAAAGGACTGGGAATGCTCCTGCGGTAAGTACCGCGGCATGAAATACAAGGGCATGATCTGCGACCGTTGCGGCGTCAAAGTCACACATAGCCGCGTGCGTCGCAAGCGCATGGGCCACATCGAACTGGCAGCTCCAGTCGTTCACATCTGGTTCTTTAAGTCGATGCCAAGTCGGTTGGGCGCACTGCTCAACATGAAGACCACCAGCCTGGAAAAGGTGATTTACTTCCAGGAGTACGTCGTCACCGACCCCGGCGAGACCCCGCTTCGCCGCTGCCAGTTGCTCACGGAAGATGAGTATGCCGCGAACCGCGTCAAGTATGGCGAGGATTCGTTCAAGGCGGACATGGGTGCCGAAGCGATCTATAAGCTGTTGGAAGTCATCAACCTCGTCGAGGAGTCAAAGAAGCTCCGCGAAGAGCTGAAGAAGACGACCAGTGATGCCAAGCAGAAAGACTACATCAAGCGGCTGAAGGTCATCGAAGCCCTGCGTGACAGCGAGAACAAGCCGGAGTGGATGGTCCTCAACTGCGTGCCGGTGATTCCGCCAGACCTGCGTCCGCTGGTGCTGCTGGAGTCGGGCAACTTTGCCACGAGCGACCTGAATGACTTGTACCGCCGGATCATCAACCGCAACAACCGGCTCAAGAAGCTGGTGGATCTCAACGCGCCAGAAGTCATCGTTCGCAATGAAAAGCGCATGCTGCAGCAGTCGGTCGACGCGCTGTTCGATAACAACCGCTGCAAGCGTCCGGTACTCGGTTCCTCGAACCGACCACTGAAATCCTTGACCGATATGATCAAGGGGAAGCAAGGCCGGTTTCGCGAGAACCTGCTGGGCAAGCGCGTCGACTACTCGGCCCGCTCGGTTATCGTCGTTGGTCCCGAGCTGACGCTGAACCAGTGCGGACTGCCCAAGAAGATCGCGCTGGAACTATTCCAGCCGTTCGTCATTCGCCGGCTCAAGGAGCTGGGTCATGCGGACACGATCAAATCAGCCAAGCGGATGCTGGAGCGCAAGGACGAAGAGGTGTGGGACATCCTGGACGAGGTGATTAAGAATCACCCGGTCCTGCTGAACCGTGCCCCGACGTTGCACCGGATCGGGATTCAGGCGTTCGAGCCGATCCTGGTCGAAGGCAACGCGATCAAGGTCCACCCACTGGTCTGCAAGGGCTTCAACGCCGACTTCGACGGCGACCAGATGGCGGTCCACTTGCCGCTCTCGATTGAGGCCCAGGTCGAAGCCACGACCTTGATGATGTCCACCAACAATATCTTCAGCCCGTCCAACGGCGCACCCATCATTACACCGTCGCAAGACATCGTTATGGGTTGCTACTACTGCACCATGAAACGCACCGGGCAGAAGGGCGAAGGCATGATCTTTGCCTCGACCAACGAAGCGCTCATGGCCTACAGCATGGGCAAAATCGTCCGCCATGCCATCATCAAACTAAGGTTGCCGAAGGGGAAGCGGGTGAAGGGCGATGGGGCCGACACGTTTACCTCCGGATCACTGGTGGCCACGACAGTCGGGCGCGTCATCTTCAACGACATGCTCTTCCCCGGCATGCACTTCTATAACTACACCTTGAAGAGCAAGGATCTGCAGCATGTCATCTCCGATTGCTATCAGGAGTTTGGCCGCAAACGCACGATCGAATTGCTCGATAATATGAAGCGGACCGGCTTTACCGAATCGACTCGTAGCGGCTTGTCATTCGGCATCAGCGACCTGGTGATTCCGCCGACCAAGGAAAAGTACATTCTGGCAGCCGAAGGCGAAGTCTTGAAGCAACAGAAGCTGTACGATCGCGGGGTCATCACCGGGGGTGAACGCTACAACAAGGTCATCGACATCTGGACTCACGCTCGCGAGCAGATCACCAACGCGATGAAGATCGAGTTGGAGAATGACTTGCGTGAAAAGGGTGCCTATGTCAACCCGATTTACCTGATGGCTGACTCGGGTGCCCGAGGCGGTATGGAGCAGATTCGCCAGCTGGCCGGTATGCGCGGACTGATGGCCAAGCCGAGCGGCGAGATCATCGAGACGCCGATCAAG
>JANOKO010000360.1:0-6073 GCA_031419335.1 Planctomycetota bacterium | reverse complement strand
ATCCTGAGACATTTTTTCCGCCTCCCTGCCCAACACCCCTTCGCCAGTCCACTGGCTCCACCTATCTTCCAATATTCCGCCGACTTCTCCTATTGACGTTTCTCAGGCGATACGCCGACACACAAAAGCTGACATGCACCCTGAAACCGATGTCTGACCATGTTGCTGTTGCTTTGCTCGATCCATTTCGGGCAGAATTCTGAGTGTTCAAGAAGTCGCGTCGCGCCAAGTTTGGGGAGTTGGTCATGAGCACACTAGAACTCATTCAATCGGAATTGACTCGTTTGGACGAAGCAGGCTTGCGGGCGCTGTATCCGATGATTCGCACCTTTGTGGATGCGCGACGTTCGACCGAGCGACCTGTGCCCGAACGTTCCGACTCCGTACTGACTCGGCTGTCACAGATCAGCATTGATGGTCCGGAGGATCTGTCGACGCACCACGATCAATATGCCAGCGGAGCCAAGCGTGCTTGAACCTCTGTTTGTGGACACGTCCTACGTCTTGTCGCTAATCAACCGTCGTGACCAGTTTCACGTTCGCGCGCAGGAGTTGGCCCGGCAGTTCGCCGGTTCTCCGTTGGTCATCACCGACGTGATCTTGTTTGAACTCGGCAACGCTCTGTGTACACGCTTTCGCGCGGAGGCCGCTCAAGCCATCCGAGAATTCCAAACCGACCCGCTCTGCGAATTGGTCTGGCTGACACCGGACGGATTTGTCGCGGCCTTGAGTTTGTTCGAGTCTCGGGGCGACAAAGAATGGAGTCTGGTCGATTGCGCGTCATTCCACCTGATTTACACGACCGGTCTGTCGTCCGCGTTGACCTTTGACCACCACTTCGAGCAAGCGAGCTTCCGAGCCTTGGGACTTTCCCCAACGCCGTAATCTTCGAGGAACTCGCAGGATAGTGGCACCGGTTGGCCCGCACGGGGCCTACCGGTGTGCCAGCGGCATGAGAGGTGAATCCTCGCAACAAGAATCTCCTGTGGCAAAGCCACCCCGGTAGAGTCCAAAGCGACTCAACCGGGGCTACCCCGCTATTCTGATGGCAGGAAGAGTGTACTGCCTAAGCCCAAGAGGCTGAATGAAGTCTACTGCCAGACGAGCTGCAACCCCTTCAGGACTATATAATCCAAAACAAGCCATTGGCCAGGACCGGAGTTATGGTCTGGCTTGAATTCTCCTGAAATGTATTTGGCCGGGCGCTGTGCCATGATGATGTCATTGTCTTGATCGCGAGAGAGATAAGCTGTGGCGTAGGCGTCAACATCGCCCGGGTCGAAAGAGCGGCCCGAAGTAATCCGGAAAGCCGGACCCCACCCTTTGTCGGCATGTACCCTGTAATTGCTTCTCCAGCTATTCACATCTTCGTCATCACTACCCCATTTAATACACGCCAGGCTAACGAGTGACAAAGCATTGAAGACCGCATAGGAATCTTGAGTCGCAAGCTCCTCCCACGAAAGTTGTGCGAGCTGATTGTTGAGTGCGAGTGCTACTGAAAACGCAATTTTACAAAGATCACGGCGAAAGCCACGCAAGAAGTTGATGTCGTACATACGACATACGACATCGATCGCATATCTTTGGTTATCTCGAATCTGTCCTTGGTGGGTATCAGAAACGGCCGCGTGTCTCTGGTCGAGGTCGATAAGCCTGTTCACTATGTCCTTGGCGATGCTCTTCGCGTCATCCGAACCATAAGACTGAACGCTTCCCAAGAGGTAGAGAAACGGGGCCAATTGGTCACCCGAAAACTTTTGAGAGGGATTCTTGGGCAATGTCCACGCATCATTACCAGCACAGTTGTCTCGGAAGAACCCGAGAAAACGGGCGACAAGAGTATCATCAAGGGAATGATCGTTCTTGATCTTGTCATAAGTAAGCTGGTCCTTGGCCTTAATCGACAACAAGGACGAGTAAAACCATGATGAGCGCCATACGCCATCACCAAATGGATCCTCCCACCCCTGCCCTTCAGGCTTCTTGACAACAGCAGATTCCGCATCAATGTATTGGGAGTACTTCTGAGTAGATCCAAACATGAGATAGCACCTTGATCTGTGTTCCACAGGGAGGGGATGAAATGACTTAACAGTGGCGAACTCTCCTCGTTTGACATTCATCACTTGAATTCAATACGAATTTGCACGTGAGCTTCGCCAAAGTTTCCTGGCGGCACCCCAGCGTCATTGAAGCCATACCAATATTCTGAATTCACCTCTCTGTACACCATGCACCAGTTCTGGTGCCAGTCTTTGTCACCGTCTGGATCCCAATCAATATCCTTGTGTGCCGCAACCACCAACAGGCGATGATCTGTGTGGAACGGTCCGACAGGATCATGATTGGGAACTCCGACATGATTGTTAGCATGTGCGACACACTTGTTTTGATCCAAGTCGAACACCGATCCTGAATTCTCCCACAATGGAGTGCCGAAGCTGATGACAATCACCCCCAGCTTTCCCGCTGGCAGCGTTATCACTTTGCCGAATGACTTATCATATGTCGCAGCATCAAGCGGTTGGATGGTGACGTGAGGCATGGTTACTCTCAAGAGGGTTATGGTCACTAGAGCACTTTCACAATTCCTCTTCAGTGGCGACCATTTGACCGGCCTGCGAACTTCAAAGGACTCAGTTAGTGCGACATGGGCCGCGTTCGCATCGATATATTATCGGAGAAAATGACGAGTTCCATATCAAGTACAGGAACGGAAGCGGAACGCTGAGCAAATGGTTTCTCAGTCCTTGAGCAGCTTGGCTTTCGCATTGGATACGTTGATGGCCCCGGCGTGGGTATCGTATTCGTCGTCGATTCTTGCGAGCCGTCCGTTCTCGAACCGAAAGTGCATGTTAATTCGAACGGGCGGACACGGAACGCCCTGGTATGTGCAGGTCGTCAGCCAGCGGGCGATGACTGTCCCGTCACCAACGGTGTACTCCACTTCGCTGTTCACGCATTCCTCGAAGAAACCAAAGAAGTGGTCGAGCCACAGCTGATGCCCCGTCGCGCCCTTCCATGCTCCGACGAAAGGTGCCATCGCGGGATCGCCGGGGCAGGCGAATTCGAAGTCCTCAGTCAGAAAGGGCTCGATGTGCGGCAGCATCCGAGCCTTCAGAGTGTCGAACGACTCAACCCACTTCCGGGCAATCGCGACCATGTCGAACGTCAACGACTGGATCGACACTGCACTGTCCTGCGTTGAAAGTGCCTCAGCCAGGTTCTGAATCGTGGCGATATCCAGCGTGCCGCCCTTTTCCGCCTTGCGGATCAGACGTTCGGTGTAGCCCGCCGATTTCGCCAACTGAAACTGAGTCCACCCCAGTGCCAGACGGCAGCTGCGAAGTTCGCGACCATTGATCGCGATGAAGCGTGGGTTGGTTGTCATAGTCGTGCCCTCGAACGTCTTCTGATGAATCGGCTTGGCGGGGAGACGCAGGAACAGGAGGGATGGGGAGCAGCCTGATTCTCGCTGTAGACGCTCACCTGTCAATCCTCTTGTGGCCCTGCGCCCCAGAGGTGTGTGCGTCCGAAAAGTCGCTGGAGTCTCCAAACGCCATCGGCGATGTTCTGATTCTGAGCCGCGAAGCGGTGGCAGCATGTAGCCGTGGGTGAAAACCACGGAATTCGCATCCCTGAGCCGACCCAGCCGCGAAGCGGCGACAGCACGATCGGCATGGGGTCGCTGGGTGTCAGTGACCGTGTCGGTGAAGGGGGGCTCGCTGTCGCCGCTTCGCGGCTGGAGATCATGCGGGAAAATGGTCCGTGGGCTGCGCCCACGGCTATATGCTGTCACCGCTTCGCGGCTGAAGACCAGCCTCACTGTCCGAGTCCACGGGTGCGACAAGATTTCACCGACGTTTAAGACGCACACCCATCAGGCGGGGAAGTCCGGAGGGAGGTGGTGAACCACTCGAGCGGCGGGTAAAACGACGGCATGGAACCGATCATTACGCAAAACCCGAACGTCATGCACGGGGCCCCCTGCTTCGCGGACACGCGGGTGACGGTCCAGACATTCTTCGACCACTTGGAAGCCGGGTACACGGTCGCCGGGTTCCTGGAGCAGTTCCCCACCGTCCGCCGGGAGCAGGTCACCCGTCTGCTTGAGACGTTGCGGCAGTCTGCCGCCCGCGAAGCCGTGCTGGCGTGAGACTTCTGCTCGACGAAAACTTGCCGCACCAACTCCGGTTGGAGTTGCCGGGATACGAGGTGATTAAGCGGCGTCCAGGGGTTGGTCGGGGGTCGAGAACGGCGAGTTGCTCCAGCGGGCAGCCGACGCCGAGTTCGACGCCGTGGTCACGAACGACCGCGGGCTGGAATTTCAGCAGAACTTGACCGCGCTCCCGGTGGCAGTGGTCGTCGTTCTGGCACCGGCCAACACGGTCGAGGCGATCCGGCTCGCACTCTCGGCGCTCCTCGCCGCGCTGACCGTCTTGAGTCCGCGAGAGTTCGTCAAGGTGTCCGCTCCGTGACGGAGACGTGGTTTCGCTCCGCCCTACAAACGGGATAGCACCGGTTGGCCCGCTTTGGGGCCGACTGGTGTGCCAGCGCGGGGTGGCCTCGGTTGGGTCGCTTTGGACCCTATCGGGGTGGTGGAGCCAGAAGAGGTTCCTTTGTCGAGAGTCGCCTCCCTGCAAGCCTCCTGTGCCGTTGGCACCCAGGTAGCCGAAGCGGCAACCTGGGCCACCCAGCCGAATAAGTAGCTTGGAATTCATTCCAAGCCCGACCGGGCACAGTGATGGCAACAAGATATTTGTGCAACACTATCGTTGCACAAAACTTATATTGCGTTACTATGTCCCGGAAGAGCGATTCACCGCTCAATCCTTGGAGATCTCTCATGAAGCTCCTCATTGGACAAGTGGCGACGGGTGACAACTTCTTTTCAAGAAAGAGGTTACGAGAGAAGATCCTTCGCGCCTTGCGGCGTGATCACATCGCGTTTCTGGGGCCCAGACGCACCGGAAAGACCTCGATTCTCAGGGAGATCGAAAGCAATCCTCCTCCCGGAGTCGCAGCTGTCTATCTCGATCTACAAGGACTACGGGATGTCCCCGCGTGGCTGAACCTGATGCTCAGCACAGCCAAAACGTTGATCCAGGAACCACCCGAGAAACGGAAGTGGTTGAAATGGTCCGGCGAGAAACTGAAGAGCGGCCTCCAGCGAATTGAGGAAATCAGCGTCCTCGGAAATGGGATCAAGCTCTCGCCAGGCCAGCCAGCCGTCAAGGACTGGGAGCCGGTCGCGGAACGGTTCCTGGCACTCCTGCGGGACGAAGACCTGCCCATCTATTTCATGCTCGACGAGTTCCCCTGGTTCCTGGGACATGTCGCGCACAATCACACACCGGCGGAAGTCGATGCCGCGATGAACTGGTTCCGCCGGGCTCGACAAGCCCTGGCCAACAAGCCATCGAGGTTCCTCATTACCGGATCGATCGGGCTGAACGGTCTCCTGCGTCGATTGGGGCTGGCCCCCGCGGCCAACGATTTTGATGCCATCCAGATCGAGCCGCTGCAAGACGCCGAAGCGCTGAGCTTCATCGAGAAGCTGGCCGAGGGCGAAAAACTCGACATTCCCGCACCTCTCCGGGAACAGATCCTGCGGAGGCTGGGGGTGGGATGGCCGCTGCTGCTCAGTACGTTTGTTTCGGAAATTCAGGAGCGCGATGCGACCACTCCGCTGAGCAGTGGCGACATCGACACCATCTATGAGCAACAACTGGTTCGCGGGATTCGCAACAAATACTGTCAGGAGATGTACACGCGAATCTCCAAACCGGAACTCTTCAGCTCCAGCGAACTCCGATTATCTCAAGAGATCATGCGCTCTCTCTGCCGATCCGCGACACCCTTCGGGACCGAGCAGTTCCAGGCGGTCCACGCTCGGATCGTGCCCGATCTCGCTGCGCATCCGGGGTTGGTGCTCTACACGCTGGTGAACCCCGTCGATGACGCCCTGATGCAGATCACCCACGTGCTACGTGGCGAGGATCTCCTCTCGTCGACCCCGCGCCAGCTTGCGCTCTACACGGCGCTTGGATTCACGCTCGAGCGGCTGGCA
>JANOKO010000359.1:0-1290 GCA_031419335.1 Planctomycetota bacterium | reverse complement strand
AGGTGATCGACGAGGCAGCCCATCACGGGGGGCGTCTCGACATCTTGGTGAACAATGCCGGGGTCACGCTGGTGAAGCAGGTGCCGGATGTCAGCGAGGAGGACTGGGACAACTGTCTCGATACGAATCTCAAGGCAGCGTTCTTTGGTGTCAAGTTTGCAATCCCGCACATGCGCCGGTGCGGGGGCGGGGCGATCGTCAACATGGCGAGTAACGCGGGGCTGCTGCCTCGGGCGCACGACCCGGTTTACTCGATCAGTAAACTGGCCTTGGTCGGGCTCACGAAGAGCCTCGCTCTCTCCCATGCGGCGGATCGGATTCGGGTCAACTGCGTCTGCCCCGGACCGGTCGCCCATACGGATATTATGGACCATGATCTCCAGAGCCAGCCCGATCCCGCAGCTGCGGCCCGCAAGAGTATCGCGGCCAGTCCGCTGGCGAGGGCGTGGGACAGGATGATAACTCCAGAGGAGATCGCCGAAGCGGTGTTCTATCTGGTGAGCGACGCGGCACTGATGGTCACGGGGACTTCGCTCGCGATTGACGGAGGGAAATCGCTGGGAGTGCCTCCGGGTGAACATGGAGTCTCATCAGAATCGGTGTTCACCGAACATGCCTTAACAGCCCGTTGAAAAAGCCTGTGGCACGGGCTTCCAACCCGTGATTGCTTGAGTTTCACGCATGGGCAGGATGCCCATGCCACGTTTTCAACGGGTTACCAAGGAGAGGAGAGAGTTGGGATGACAGACACGGTGAGTCCAGCTTCGAAGTTTGTCCCCGTGCCTGCGCTGGGCCGGAGGCTCAAGCGGATGTTGTTACGTGTGGTTCTCGCTTACCTGGGAGTTGTGGGGATGCTGGCCTGGTTCCAACGCACATTGATGTACCACCCCCGTCGTGGCCCGGTCCTCGTCGAACACGCGAAAGAACACGCTCCACATCTGCGCGAGTGTCAGGTGACCGCCCACGATGGCATTCAGTTGCATGGATGGTTGAGCGTAAGCCACCCTGAGTGTGAGGTGGGGCGATCCCGGAAGCTGTGCGACCTCGGATCCGAACACCGGTTGCTCGTCGTGATGTTCGCTGGAAATGCTGGGAATCGGTTGTCGCGGCTCTCACAACTGGCATTGTTCAACGAGCTGGGTTGCGATGCGTTGCTCGTCGATTATCGAGGATATGCCGAGAACCAGGGGTCCCCGTCAGAAGAGGACTTTTTGAAGGACGCCCGGTCGGTGTGGGACTACGCTGTCCACGAACTGGGTGTGCCAGCCGAGAGGATCGTGATCTCGGGTG
>JANOKO010000358.1:0-2185 GCA_031419335.1 Planctomycetota bacterium | reverse complement strand
ACCATTGGACGGACTCCTCAAAGTCAATGCGTTTCGTGAACAACCTCACTGTACCGCAGGACCAGCGGACCTTCCACGAAAACTGTCCTCGCATCCGATCTTACTCAGAGTCAGGAATTCCAATCGCTTGCTTCTGGGCATTCTGAGAGACTCACAACGGGATCAGGGACTGCATCCACGTCACTCGTACTTCCCCGGGGAATGGTCCAAGGTCAGCATCGACAATGAGCGACGCCCCGAAATACATCGCCGAGGTTCGCAACTCGCAAGAGGTCACTCTGTACGGCTCCGCAGACTTGGCGTTCTGGAAAGAGAAATTGCTGTCCCAGAATCTGGTCCCGGTCGAGAACAGCGGGCAAGCCCAATTGATGATTTCAGCGGTGGCATCGAGCTGGTTAGGAGTGCGATTCAAAGAGTTCTTGATTGCCGTGTTGGTGAATCCGGTCCCCCATACTCTGGGGGTGGGCTCCTCGCCGGGGCTGTATCTCTTGACGGCTTACAACACATCACGGCCGTTTGTATTTATCGAACAGAGGTATTTCCAAACTCCCTACAACTATGGCAAAGTGGAAGTCCGGAGTGAGCCTCAGCCCGCATTCGAGCTGAGGCAACGAACCAGTGTTTTCGTGAATGCCGTATGCACGACTCCCGTTTCAGCTGCTCCGACCGTGAATGAGGTCTGGGAAGGCACGATCTATCTGCCCCCGCGTCCCGCTCAGGCCCGGACACTCAGTAAAGTGTTCTATGCCCGCCTGGGTGGACTGACAGAGATCAGTTCGTTCCATCCTGGAGCAGATACGTTCCGCATCACGCCCTCTCCCAGCGAGCCGGTTCTGAGTTGGGTGCTGGAGTCGGGGTTTGCCGGGCGCGAATGGCATGTTCGCAGGTCCGCGACACATGCGCGATCGCAGACTTATCCTCGCTCCTGATCCGTAGGGATTGCTGTGGCGATCAACTCCACAGTCCTGGCCGTGGCACCCTGCTGTTGGAGGACCAGTTGCTGAGCCATCGCACCGAGGTGTCGTGCCATGTGTGGGTGTTCCAGAAGCTCGCGGACGACGCTTGTGAGTTCTTCAGGGGTCTGAACCACGCGAGCGGCCTGTTTGCTGAGCAGTAATTCGACCACCTGCCGAAAGTTGCCCGTATTCGGTCCGAACAGAACCGCAGCGGCGAAAGCCGCGGGCTCGATCATGTTTTGCCCCCCGCGCGGAGTCAGGCTGCCCCCGACGAAAGCGATGTCGGCCAAGCCCCACGCCGCCCCGAGTTCGCCGAGCGTGTCGAGCAACAGGATCGGGCGAGGGTCGGGAGGGCGAAGCTCCTGCTGAGCCGGGGCTGGTGAGGAGGCGTCGGAACGCATTCGCGAGTCCGAACTCTGCTCCCTCTCCCCCACATTCGATGTGGCATGCGGAGAGGACTCGGCTGTGGGAGAGGGGGGACCGGAGGCGTCGGTTCTCGCACGCGGCTCGGCGGGAGCCTCGCCCTCCCGCGCGGGTGATCCTGACTGAGCGGACTTGATGACGCTGCGGCGCAACAGCGGCAAGCCGTGAGACAGAACCAGTGCTGCGACCTCTTCGAACCGCTCCTGATGCCGAGGAACAAGCATCAATCGCAGCGTCGGATGTTGCTCTCGCAATGCCAAATAGGTCTCCATTGCGTACGACTCTTCGGGAGCCTGGGTACTCCCGGCGATGAACACGATCTCGTGATCGCCAAGGCCGAACCCGGCTCGAATCTCCGAAGTGCGTGGGTTGCGGCGATCGGTCTCCAGTCCGTCGTACTTGGTTGAGCCGGTGACGGTCAGTCTGTCGGGGGGCGCCCCAAGTTGCTCCATCCGGCGGCGGTACTCTTCAGTTTGAACTGCGATGCGCGCGAACCCTCGCCACAGCCCGGCCATCAACGGCCTGATGCGGCGATACCCGCGAAAACTCTTCTCGCTCATCCGTCCGTTGATCAGGACCAGTGGGATCGAAAGGGCGACCGCTGCGCGAATGAAATTCGGCCACAACTCCAGTTCTACCAGTACGATCAGCGATGGTCTCACTCGCTGGAGAGCATTCCGCACCGCCCACGTGAAGTCGAGCGGGAAGTAAATCACTCGACAATCGGGATACTTTTCAACCGCCACAGCGTAGCCCGTATGTGTGGTGGTCGAGACCCAGAACTCGCAGTCGGGAAGGGATTCGCG
>JANOKO010000357.1:0-14233 GCA_031419335.1 Planctomycetota bacterium | reverse complement strand
GGTGAAGGGCGGCTCGCTGTCACCGCTTCGCGGCTGAAGACAAGCCTCACGATCCGAGTCGGCTGGTGTGACCAGATTTCACCGACTTTTGAAACGCACACACCGCCCCAGACGGGCGGGGAAGTCCGGACAGAGGTGGTGAACCAGTCGAGCGGCGGGTAAAATGACGGCATGGAACCGATCATTACGCAAAACCCGAACGTCATGCACGGGGCCCCCTGCTTCGTGGGCACACGGGTGGGCCGCGTTACAAATGCTTCTTGACGAATTCCCAGGCGGTTTCGTCGTGGAACTCGTGGCCACCTTCGAACACGATGTGTTGGAAGCGGTCGCCCAGGCCGAGCTTGGTGTAGTGCGCCGCCGACTGCGGGGCCAGCTTCACTCCCCCTTCGCGGTGGTCGACGCCGTCGGTGCGACCCGCCTGGATCTGCAAAGCCCTGGGACAGATCAGCGAAACGAGGTCGGAATCACGAAAGAGGGAAAACCGGTCCATCGATTGGAAATCGCTTGGGATGCTCAACTCGTCGCGTTCGTAGCGGGCCTCTTGCACCCCGTAGTAGCAACTGCACACCGACACCTTGATCCGTGGGTCGAGGGCCGGGGTGACCAGCGCGTAGTACCCGCCATACGAGAGCCCGACCATCCCGACGCGAGTGGCATCGACCTCGGGGCGTTTGAACAGGATATCGAGGCTGCGAGTGATCTTGGCGATCTCGATCGCGGTGATGCTGGTGCCGACAAGTCGGAGCCGCTCATCAGTGCGGTTGCGAATGTCCTTCGGCTGGCCTTCGACGTTGAACAGATGCTGCGGGGCAAAGACGATGTACCCGCGTTTGACACCGCCGCGAACCATGTCGTGGTAGTTGGAGCCGCCGTGAAAGAGAGCCACTTCCGGCGAACCGCCGCCGCCGTGCATGGCGATCACCAGCGGGGCTTTTTCGCCCGGCTTGAGCGACTTGGGAACGATGTAAATCCCCTCGGCATGCACGCCGGGCAGGATCGGAATCATGGCCCGGTAGTACGTGCCGAGGCTGTCCTCGCCGATCTGGGTGATGGTCGCAGCGGCCTGCGGCACCTCACCTGGTGGTGGATACCCGATACTGTCGCTGAAGGCTTTCCGGTAGCGATCAGCCGATTTCGCAAATGCCTGCGGTGAGGTGAAATCATCCGGAAGGAGCATCTGCAAACGAGCGGGCTGCTCCTTCATCGCGAGGACGTAAGCATCCAGTTCCTGATACTGCTCGACCCGCAGTGGATTCGAGTCCTGAACATCCTGCTCAAAGTCAGCGGGCAGATCTTCTGAGTGCAGCCGTGACCCGCAGATCACCGTCATCAGCAGGGTCCATCGCAGCGTGTTCGCGAGCATGGGCATCACCGTGAGATAGAGCTTGCTCCGCTTCGAAGACTCCGCGTCGTCGCGAAACGCCGGGCGGGGGTTATTGGCCGGGAGTGGGGTGGTTGCGGCTAATCGGGACGCCGATCATGCTGCCGTCGAAGACCAGCTTGTCATCGACCCACCCTTGGAACTCGAACTTCGCCAGAATGCGGGGCATGACGCGTGTGGCCCTGGCACACAGAATCAGCCGCGATCCCGGATAGACCGGCAGCCGAAACCGCACGGTGTCCATCCCGCCAAAGCCGAGGTAATCCCCGCCCTGCAAGATGTTGTACTTACGAGCATAAAACCCAGCCAACTGGGCTGCCGCTTCGCACAGGATTACGCCCGGCATGAGTGGGAATCCGGGCATATGGCCCTGAATCCAGAATTCATCTGTGGTGACTTCCTTGAAACCGATCAAACCGTGTTGAGCTTGGTCAACCCAGACGACCCCGGTCAATTGCTCCATCTCATGCCGCTGAGGATTGATTTTGCGGATATCGTCGAGCTTGAACAGCGGTTTGTCGTAGTTGAACGGCTTGTAGTTAAAGAGTGGATCAGCGGCCATGGCGTCAGAATCAGGGGGAAGTCGATATGTGGTCAAGCGCTGGCTGCGGGTGACTGACAGCCAGAACGAAATTCATCCGGGAATTCCCGCACCATGCGGCCCGAACGAGTACGCAGGATATCAGGCGGAGTCCAGCGACACGACCCCGCTCCTCTGAGAATGTCATTCTGTGAATGTCATTCTGTGGATCGGGTGTCGGTGCCGATTTCGGGACTGAGGATTTCAGGTGGTTTTCCAGTCGGGGTCCACTGGTCGCTATTGCAGCCCGTTAAAAACGTGGCATGGGCATCCTGCCCAGGCGTGAGACTCAAGGAATCACGGGCTAGAAGCCCGTGCCACAGACTTTTTCAACGGGCTGTTCAGCTGGCCAACAGGCCACCCTGAAACTGCCACACTCCAGCAAACGACCCAGTCGCGCACTCCATGGTGACTACACCCCATGTGGGTCTGAAAACAGTTGCCTCAGCACCGTCACGCAGCGGCTGATGTCAACGTGTGAGTGTTCCGCAGTGAGCGAAAATCGCAACCGTGAAGTCCCCTGGGGAACGGTCGGCGGGCGGATCGCGGGGATGAAAAACCCCTGCGACAGCATCGTCTGGGACAGGTCCACCGCTCGTTGCGGCTCGCCGACCAGGAGCGGCACGATCGGGGAGTCGAGTTCGCCCATCACGGTCGAGCCAGCAGACCGGAGTTCGGTTCGCAGTTGAACGGCGAGACGGCGGACCCGCGCACTGCGGTCTGGCTCCTCCCGGATCAGTTGGAGCGACTCCAGCGCTGCTCCACACGTTCCCGGAGTCAGCGCTGTCGAAAACAATTGTGGCCTTGATGTATTCCGAATCCAATCACAGAGCAACGCGGTTCCAGCGACAAAACCGCCCTGGGAACCGCACGCTTTGCTCAGTGTGCCGACTCGCACGATTGTCGATTCATTCAAACCGATCTCTTCACACCACCCGCGACCGGTCGCTCCGTAGACCCCGGTGGCATGCGCTTCGTCGATCAGCAACATACTCTGCGTCTGTTCGGCCAGTTCGTTGATCTCGACCAAGGGGGCCGCGTCTCCATCCATGCTGAACAGACTGTCGGTCACGATCAGTCGTCGACGAGCATCCTGAGACTTTTCGAGTTCATGCGCCAATTGACTCAAATCGAGATGAGTATAGACCCGCAGCCGAGCCCCACTCAAACGGCAGCCGTCAATCAGACTGGCATGATTCAGTCGGTCACAATAGACCACATCGCCAGCCTGGACCAAACTCGTGATTACCCCCACATTCGCCGCATAACCGCTCGGAAACAGGACTGCAGCTGACGTGCCTTCGAACAGGGCCAACGCGTTCTCCAATTCCTCATGCAGCGGAGTGCGTCCACTGACCAGCGAGCTGGCCCGAGCCCCCGTTCCATAGCGGGCGATGGCATCCCGAGACGCTGCGATGACGCGAGGATGTTGGGAAAGACCGAGATAGTCGTTCGAGCCGAAATGAACGACTTCCGCCCCATTGACTCGGCAGCGTCCTCCCGGCAACGGATCGCAGACCCGCACCTGCCGACGCAACCCGGATTGATCCAAGGCGTGCAGTTCGTGGGAGATCCAGTCGAACGGCATGAGTGACCCCGTCAATCAATGTGTCCCCGGAGGGGACTCGGACCTGACGCTGCGTGCTGGGGGACGGTTTGGGCTACTCGATGCGACCCGGTTCACGAAATCCGGCCCCCGTCAGCTTCTGGGCAGAGTCGCCCAGTTCCATCCGTGCTGGTTCCGCCAGTTGTTGCAGCCGACCCACCACATCCGGATAGAGGGCCTGCACATCGCGAACCTCACCGATGTCGTGTTCCAAGTCATAGAGTGCCCGCTCAATCTTCCGTTCGGAGTAACCGTGAGGCTTGCCATTGCGCCCGGGTGTTCCCGACAGCGAACGATAGGTATGCGGGAAATGCAGCTTCCAGCGGCCCGCGCGGATGGCTTGGAGTTCATTTCCCCAGTAATACAGGTACGACTCATGCGGGGTTTTCGCGTCTGGCAGACCGCTCATCAGCGGCCAGATGTCGCGACCATCGATCGGGTGCAGCGGCAGCTCTCCATCCACGAGCCTCGCGATGGTCGGCACGATGTCGATCGTCGCCGCGAGTTCGCGACAGACGGTCCCCGAGGGGATCCGCCCCGGCCAGCGCATTAAGCAGGGGACACGCACGCCGCCCTCGAAGGTTGTCCCCTTCCCCTCCCGCAGTGGTCCCGCAGACCCCGCGTGGTTGCCATAGCTCATCCACGGTCCGTTGTCGGTGGTGAAGATGACGAGTGTCTGGTCATCCAGACCACACTCGTGCAACGTCGCCAACACTTGCCCAACGCTGTCATCGATCTCAGCAATCACATCCGCAAACAGCCCCATGCGTGTGCGGCCTCGAAACTCATTCGAGGTATGCAGCGGTACATGGGGCATCGAGTGCGCCAAATAGAGGAAGAATGGTTTTTCTTGGTTGTTCCGAATGAATTCGACGGCATGCTCCGTGTACCAGCGGGTCAGCATGTTCTGATCCTCGGAGGTGACTTTCGGATTGATGATCCGGTCTCCCTCGATGAGTGGCAGGTCGGGAAAGTTGGCACCTGACTCCGGGTGAAACGGCCACATATCGTTCGAGTATGGCAGCCCGAAGTACGAATCAAATCCATGCTGCTTCGGCAGAAACTGGACGTGATGACCGAGGTGCCACTTTCCAATCGCTGCGGTGGCGTACCCCCGCTGCTTGAGAAGTTCCGACAGCAATTGTTCTCGCTCGTGAATGCCGTGCCGCGAAGCGTGACTGGGAGCAGCGAGCATCCCCAGCCGGTTGGGATAGCACCCCGTCAGCAGCGCCGCCCGCGAGGCTCCACATACAGCCTGGGCGACGTAAAAATCGGTGAACCGCATCCCCTGTGTCGCGAAACGATCCAAATGCGGAGTCAGGACATGCTGTCCGCCGTAGCACCCCAGATCTCCGTAGGCCTGGTCATCGGTGAAAATGAGGACGACGTTCGGAGTTTCCGCCAGCGCCTCACGCGAGGCCTGCATGAGAGAGTGCAGTAGCACGAGCAGGGACAGGATCACCCGCATCAAGTGGCAAGCGAACCACGGGGACAGGACTGGTATTCGCATCAGGATTCCGGGCTGGGGATCGGTGCAAAGAAGTGTCCCAGAGAATAGCGAACGGAGCATCTGACCGCGAATCTTCGCGATGGCGGCGAACCCCTTGTGTGTGCTTCACAATAGATGGCAGAGATTCACCACGGAGACACGGAGGCTCGGAGAAGGCATTCTCGATGATGACATTCCCCGGTATCGGATGATGAGGATCAGAAGTCCATATCTCCCAGTCGCACGAGGCAGTCCAGCCCAGGATCTGGCTCGAAACAACTTCTCGACTTGATTTTGAACAGAAGGCAAAAAAGGAAACGAAGAAACCTCGAACATGACTCTTCGTTTCCTTCGTGGCCTTCTGTTCAACTCCCACGGGTGAAACTGGGAAATGGTTGTGGACCGTGTACTCAATCATGGGTGGGGATCATCCTGTCGATCCTGTCCAGTCCATCGAACTCGAACTCTTGGTTTTCTCCGTGCCTCCGTGCCTTTGTGGTGAATCTTTCCGCCGCCTACTTTTGTGACGCATACACATAACCCCTTTCGCGTTGCCTGGAGACTCCGCTACGAGTGCCGCAGAGCTTCGATCGGGTCAAGCTTCGCGGCAGCGATTGCCGGGTAAACCCCAAAGACGAGTCCAGTCGCCACGGAAAAACCAAACGCCAGCGGGAGGCTCCAGAACACGATCGTGGGCTGCATCCCGATGAACATTTTCCCCATTTCGCTCGTCGCAGCGGAGGCGTCGAGGACATATTGTTGCAACACCCATTTCCCCATTTGGAAGACCATGGGGGTCGACCATCCCATCGCCATACCAATGATGCCCCCGGTCCCCGACAGGGCGATCGTCTCTGTAATGAACTGTTGGATGATGTCCCTGCGGCGGGCTCCCAGCGCGCGGCGGATGCCAATCTCGCGTGTCCGTTCCGTCACGGTGGCCAGCATGATGTTCATAATGCCGATCCCGCCCACGAGCAGGCTGATTCCGGCGATCGAACCCAGCACGATGTTAAAAATATCCCGTAGTTGTTCGGCTTGCCTCAGCAACTCCAAGGGCACAACCACCGCGTAATCGGGTTTGGTGGGGTGCGTGCGCTCCATGGTCTCACGGACGACTTCAGCCGTCCGAACGACATCTTCGATCTTGTCCACTTGCAGAGTGATTTGGTTATAAACCACTGACTCCGCACTGAAGTTTCCCGAAGTGAATTTGGTAAACACATCGCTGGTGTTTAACCGTGCCTGCAGCGTTTCCAGAGGAATGTAGACATCTTTGTTGAAGTCCTGCCCTGACAGGCTCCCGCCCACCGCAGCTGAGGCCGTGCGCGACTGCATCACTCCCACCACACGATAGGCTCGACTGCCGATTTGAATCGACTCTCCAATCGGGTTATCGATCGGGAAGAGCAGTTCCGCTGTCTCATGGGCCAGAACCGCGACGTTGCCCATGTCATTGCAATCTCGATCGGAGAGAAATCGTTGATTCGCCAGACCCAAGTGATTCATTTCCATGTAGTCCGGTGTACAGCCCACGATGCGGGCATTCATCACCCGATCTCGACGGCGGACTTCCATGAGGAGTTCGCGGACCGGAACCAGCCCCTTACCCGTGAGATTCGGGATCGTCTCGGAGAGAATTTTGAAGTCATTCCGCGTCAACCCATAACGCAAGACTGACATCCGACCTCCGCCACCTCCCTGGCTCGAGCTGGGATCATCCGGTGGCTTGACGCTGCGAACGATGATGTTGGTGGCACCCAGGGACAGCACCTGTTCCTGTGCCTGCTGACTCGCACCTTCACCAATCGCCAGCATGGCAATCACGGAGAAGACTCCGAAGACGATCCCCAGCATGGTCAGTCCCGACCGCAGCTTGTGCAGCAGCAGGCTCTTGAACGCCAGATTGATCGTACGGATGAGTCGCATGGTTCAGACTCGCTCCAGATCGTGCTTGGGGGAGACGCGCTCGCTGGCAATCAGTCCGTCCTTCATGATGATCTGACGATTGGCGTTGGCGGCCACATCGGTTTCGTGTGTCACCATAATGATGGTCCGGCCTTCCTTGTGAAGTTCACGAAGGATCCGCATGATTTCTTCGCCCGTGGCGGAGTCGAGGTTCCCTGTCGGTTCGTCGGCCAGAACGATGGTGGGGTTGTTCACCAAAGCCCGAGCAATCGCGACGCGCTGCTGTTGCCCACCGGAGAGCTGAAAGGGTCGGTGGTCCAGCCGGTCCCCCAGCCCGACCCGGTCCGCCAGCGCCAGACATTTGCGGTGGTCTTCGGCGGAGATCGAGCTTGTCCCTGAACGGTACAGCAGTGGCACTTCGATGTTTTCGAGAACGGTGTACTGCTGGATCAGATTGAACGACTGAAAAATAAACCCGATCATGGAGTTCCGAGCCTCCGACAGTTCATCGTCGGTCATGTCCGAAACGTCTCGATCCCCCAGGAGGTATTCCCCGCTCGTCGGACGATCGAGTGCTCCCAGCAGATTCAGCATCGTACTTTTGCCCGATCCAGACTGCCCCATGATCGCCAGGAAGTCCCCTTGTGGAATATCCAATGACACACCTTTCAGCGCTTGGACCTCGTGGTCTCCAAGCTGGTAGTGCTTGTGGATGTCTCTGAGCCGGGCTGCGTACTGCATAGTCCTCTCGGATGGGTCGCTCCCAGCCAGTCGGAAGAGACTGATAGGATTCGCATCTCACCATACTGATCGGTTGACCGGTTCTGGGGAACCTTCACGGACTGTGAGGTACGGGAAAACCTTGTGATATCGCCCTCATTGTGCCGATTTTTCCCAGATGGATCCCTTGCGGACTAAACAGTGGTATAGTATAACGGTGCATGCGATCAGTAGTCGACGCCCGTGAACTGGTGTGCTGAAGCTGTCAGGGACCAGCTTTCCACAGTCACCAACCCGTGGTGCGTTCGTGCTTTTCGCGATCTCCTGGTGCCAATGGCTTAGTCGGCAGCAACTTTCGTCCCTCTGGCTGAAAGCGGACTGCTGATCTCGGAAAGCTTCAAATCCCATGACCGACCGCCTCACCCTGACTCAGCGTCAACAGGACATCTACGAATTTATCAAGGACAAGATCCTGAATCGGGGGTACGGCCCCACGGTGCGAGAGATTGGCACTGCTTTTGACATTCGATCTCCGAATGGCGTGATGTGCCATCTCAAAGCTTTGGAGAAAAAGGGGTTGATCTCCCGCGAACAGCATATGTCGCGAGCGATCCAGCTGACTGACCAGCCCCAACTGAAACGCACGAGTTTGCCACTGGCGGGCCATATCTCAGCTGGCCGACCGTCGACCGCAGTGGAGCAAACCGAACGTGTTGAGTTCAGCAAACTGTTCGAAGAGCCGGAGCATTTCTGCCTGAAGGTTCGGGGCGAGTCGATGATTGACGCCCACATTGCCGATGGCGACTACGCCATCATCCGTCGTCAGCCCACCGCCCGTGACGGCGACATCGTAGCGGCCCTGGTGGATGGTGCGGACGCCACTCTCAAAAAGTTCTTCCGAGAATCGGACCGATTTCGGCTGGAGCCTGCCAACTCTCGGTTCCAACCCATCTATACCCAACAAGTCGAGATCCTCGGCGTACTGGCTGGGGTCATCCGTCAGTATTGACCCTTGATTCAGAGTCATTTCGTGTCGAGGACAATTCAACGGTGGATGGCAAGACTTACGGAGTTGTCTCCGAAGTCGCGTTCGACTTCTGACTGGCCCCCATGCGTTGGCGTAAGTGCTCTGCCGTGGTGTTGGCAGTCTGGCGGAGTTTGCTCAGCCAACGTCTCGCCCAGGCAAACTCCAGAGACAATATCCCTAATCCCAACGGAATCACGACAAACGCCGGTCCTGGTAAGACCAGGAGTGCGATGCCGAATACGAACACGCTCAATCCCAGCACCAGTACGACCAGCCGTCGGGCCTGATGCAAGGTCATCACCAGTGTGTCACACAAAAATCTCATCGATCAATACTCCGCAGAAGAGCGAGCAGCCCCTCGCCTCTTCATGATAACGAGAAACGGTTGTGTGCAGATCAAAGAATCGGGATGCTTTGTGGGCGGAGATCCGAGATCCGCGTCAAAACACAGCGCTGATGCCGATTCTGCCCGTCCCCCTCACTCCATAGACACACCCGATGACAACCCCTCGACACGACTTGCGTCTCCCCCACCAGTTACGACCGATCTCGGTGGAACGACCGTCTTTCGGATCGGCTCCCGGGAGAGTGCTGGTTCGCGCGGGGCGGACGACGGTGTTGTGTACTGCCAGTGTGGAAGAGTCGGTGCCGCCTTGGAAAATGCGAGCGCCAAAACCTTCGGGCTGGGTCACTGCCGAGTACAGCATGCTGCCGGGCAGCACAGCCCCGCGTAAGGCTCGCGACCGCAGCGGCAAAATCGATGGACGCTCCACGGAGATTCAACGCCTGATCGGTCGCAGCTTGAGGGCTGTGATCGACCACGAAGCTCTCGGACCCCGGACGATCTCGATTGACTGCGATGTCCTGGAAGCGGACGGGGGAACACGCACACTCAGCATTACCGGCGGGTTTATTGCTCTGGTCGATGCCGTACAGTCGTTGGTGCCACTGGGCGTCGATCCTCGTCAGGTCTTCACACACAGTGTGGCCGCGATCAGTGTGGGGATCGTCGATGGTCAGCCGGTCCTTGACCTCGACTACCAGGAAGATGTCCGGGCGGGAGTCGACTTCAATGTTGTGATGACCGGTGACGGGCGGTTTGTGGAGGTTCAAGGGACCGCCGAACATGGGACATTCAGCCACGAGGAACTCTTGGCATTGCTGGCACTCGCCCGTGGAGGGGTGCAGGAATTACAAGCCTGGCAAAAGAGTGTCCTCGGACCGAATTGGCCTCTCGACACGCTGGCCTGATTGATTTAGAACGCGGCTTATCAGCCTGCCTTCGTAGCCTGTGTCCTCTCTGGCGGTTCTCGCTGGTGGCTGGCTGCGGTGCTGATGCCTACCCGCCTCCCAAGACCGTCTGCGGACCATATTGGCCCAGTCTCTTCCGCGAACTCCACTCTGATCGAAGGCTGCGTCATGCGCTATTTGACTTGTATGGTCATTGCTGTGGGACTGTGTTTCGCGACTCCCGTGGTGGCGCCCGTTCAGGCGCAGAACCGACTTCTGGTCAAGATGACGGGGAAAATCGAGGCCGATCCGTCGAAGACGTATACGCTCCGTTCAGAGCATGGCCCCTGGATGGTGATGGTGGCGAACTTTCAACAATGGGGTTCCAACACCGAGGAGAAAATGGGAAGTACTCCCATGGAGGCCGCCCAAGCTCTCGTGATGGAATTGAGGAAGCTGAAGATTCCGGCCTATGTCTATCAAGTCAAAGGCAAGAATGAATCGGTCAAGTCGCAGGATGCTTTGGGCCGCGATCAGCGCATGAAGAACATGCGCGTCCTCGATTCTGTCTGCGTACTGGCTGGGAATTACCCGACGATCGACCACGACAAAGCGCAACAGACCCTGAAGTTCATCAAACAATACCACCCGAAATCCTTTGCCGAAGGCGTGGTCTACGGCAAGTCTCCGGGGCGACCCGGTCCACTGAGCCGAGCGTTTCTAACTCCCAACCCACTTCTGACCAACGCGGAAATCGAAAGTGCCAAACAGGCGGCAGACCCTCTACTCGTGAGCCTGAACAACAACGAACGGTTCAGCCTGTACGAAAACAAGGGGAAGTACACGCTGGTCATTGCCAAGTTTTCGGGGAAGTCCGTCAACGTGGTGAATGAATCCAAGGAAAAAGCCGAGAGCTACTTCACCACCGGTGGCAACGATCTGGATCAGGCGGCCAGCTCCGCACGCAACCTCGTCCTAGCTCTGCGTCGTCGTGAACCACTGACCAAATTTGACCATCCTGATTTTGCAGAGTTTGCCGCCTACTGCCGACTGGATGCCTACATCTGGCACGATTACACCAGCTCGGTCGTCACTGTGGGATCCTTTGAATCGCCCACTGACCCCGAGGTGAAAAAATATACTGAGCTCTTCGGCCCCAAAGTCACACTCACAGAGTCGAGTCGCCCCGCCTACACATTCCGCTACATCCCCGTTCCTCAATCTGAAGGGGGATTCAACTACATCCCCTTTGATCCATCGCCCCAGATGATGGTTGTCCCGCACGCCAAGAAGTAGCACACCGCCGGTCAGTCGGCCCGTGCTGTGGTTCTTACAAGTGCCATCCAATCCCGATTGGCACATACCGAATTTGCGGTTGATGCTGTTCCAACCGCCGGAGCCAATGCCAGTCGGTGGTCGGTGGTGTCGGCGCGGGCTGCTGTTCCCACAACTCACACAGAGCGAATTCCCGCCGCACGCAGACACACATCGTGTCGACATCGCCCCCCAGAAACGTGCCGGTCCAGCGACGAGGAATCGTGATCTGCCCGGCGCGGGTGCGGCAACGATACCGCGTCTGCACGACCCCGATATCCGCATCGACCGCAGTTGCGAAGAGAGTCGCCAGAGCATGCGGTTCATAGACATTGTCATCGTCCCAGAAGCAGACGAATCGACCCTGTGCCTCACGAATCCCCACATCCCGTGCGAGTGAACCCCATTGCCCGCCGGGTGCGGACCGCTCGAAGTAGCTGGCTCCGAACTGCTCGCAGAGCGCGCGGGCCTGCGGATCAATCCCATCCGAGACGACCAGATGCTGGCAGCGTAGCGTGCCGATGCTTTGCTGCTGGAACTGAAACAGACAATTCGCCAACTGGGCCGGACGCTGACACGTCGCGGTGATGACGGTCAGGTCGTAGGTCGGTTGACTATCCAGCGCTGACATTGCGGCACTCCGGGTCGGGTTCGAAAGACCCGTTCCGGGTGCGCAGGTCATTCCATGCCAGCTCGATATGACAGACTCCGGACGCACACGCTTCCGTCTCACTCACACCGTAAAGCTCTGGAACCGCTGCGGGATCGTGACCTCGCCGTCCACGTAAGTCTTCAGCAGCGAGGCCAGCCCTCGGGCCCCATCTGCTTCCCCGTGGACGATAAACGCCCGCCCGAAGTCGCCGTGCGCGGTCGAGGCCTCTAGCCAGGTTTTGAAGTCATTCACATCGGCGTGGGCCGAGAGTCCGTCGAGTTTCTCGATCGTTGCTTTGACGGCGTACTCCTGGTCGTGGATTCGCACGTATGGCTGCTTTTGGGCGATCCGCCAGCCAAGTGTTCCCGGAGATTGGTATCCGATCAGCACGACAGTATTCCGTTCATGGGAGATCGCGTGCTTCAAGTGGTGCAGGATGCGACCACTTTCGCACATGCCACTGGCGGAAATGACAACCAGCGAGCCGGACATGCTATTCAGCTCCATGCTCTGCTGCGGAGATTCGGTGTAGTGCAGCGTCTCGAATCCAAACACGTCGACATCGTGACGCAGTGTCTTATTGACATCGTCATCGAGGAATTCGGCATACCGCCGATGGACCGTCGTAACGCGATTCGACAACGGACTGTCAACATAAATCGGAACCCGCGGCAGCTTGTTCTCATTGAACAGCTCGTTCAGGTGATACACCACCTGCTGCGTGCGCCCCAGACTGAAAGCCGGGATAATGACGCGGCCTCCTTGACGGTGGGCGGTCTGGATGATCCGCAGCAGATCATCTTTCATATCAGCCACCGGAGGATGCACCCGGTTGCCATACGTACTCTCGATGATCAGCACATCCCCACTCTCGACCGCTTGCGGGTCGACCAACAGCGGCATGCCGTACCGGCCTAGGTCGCCCGAGAACACGATTCGCTTCCACAGTGCCCGCTCCCGGACTTCCAGTTCAACTATCGCCGACCCCAGAATATGCCCCGCCGGAATGAATCGCACGCGGACATCGCTCGCCAGTTCATGCCACTCATTGAAATGCAACGGATGAATCAGCCGTACGACATCTTCGGCATCGGCTGAAGTATACAGCGGCTCAATCAGCTCCTTGCCGCGCCTCTTGCGGTTCAAGTATTTGGCGTCTTCTTCCTGAATATGGGCGGCGTCCTGCAACATGATGTCGGTGATGTCCGCAGTGGCATCGGTGCAGAAGACCGGCCCCTCGAACCCGGCCTTGTACAGCCCAGGCAGGTTGCCGCAGTGGTCGATATGCGCATGGGAAAGGATCACGCCGTCAAGATCCTTCGGACGGCAATGGAACTCCATGTTCTTCGCCCGCGACTCGCGCCGCGATCCTTGAAACAGACCGCAATCCAGCAACAGACGCAGGTTGTCTGTCTCGATCAGATGTTGACTGCCGGTGACTTCGCCCGCAGCTCCGAGAAAGGTGATCTTCATGAGGGACTTTCAAAGCGGTCGATGATCGGCGAATGCCTGGGGTGAGGGGCGACGTAAGACCTCTGATCCCTCGCATATCCATTGTAACACGAACGCTGACAAGATCAGCACGTTGTTCGCCGCCGATTCTCCGGTGGACCTGTGCCATTGAAACCAGACAGGTGGCCACCCCCAGACTCCCTCGCTGAAATTGCCATCGGTCCACATCCGGATCAGCGACCGCCACCCGCCCCAAGCCGGATGCGTCAGCACCCGGTGCCGTAGGACGGGCACATCTGCCCGTCCATGATCCCGCGAGCGCGGCTCGAGCGTGTCCCACTGGTTGCCCCACGGGTTCCCAAGCTCCGCTGGGAACCCATATCCTCGAAGCTCTGCTTCGCGAGTTCTTCACGCTGAATCGGCAAGGCAGGCTCTCCATCGAGACGCATCGGAAAGTTCACCCTGTCTGGAACACGCAGTTCCGGGCCGAGATGCACGCGAGTCTAATCAATTCCAGGAAGTCCATCGACTTGGAGTCTCTTTCCCAAGTTTCGCTTGGGAAAGAGGAGTAACAAGGTTTGTTTCCAGTTGGCAGCGAAGGGCAAGGGTGAGGGGCGTGATTCGTTGCACCGAATAATCCGACTGGGTGGCAGGGTCCGGAGGCTTTACGCATGGCCCTGTTGGGAAAACGTCCACAGACCGGGCCTTCCGCAAAGCCTTCAGACCCGGCCACCCGGTCTCACACTCAGCGGGCAGGGCTGTCTGACATGCGGACGAAGCTGAGCTTCGGGGAGATGCGGTCCCAAGCAGAGTTCTCATCCTTATACACAAGTCTTGCCTTCCAGGGCATGGTACGTGGCCCAGGCCAGGC
>JANOKO010000356.1:0-2118 GCA_031419335.1 Planctomycetota bacterium | reverse complement strand
CCGAGGCGGGATTGGTAGTCTTGGAGCTGGGTTTGGGCGAGTGACAGGTGCTGTTCCAGTCTCCCGCAGTCGCTGCGTGTCTCGCTGGTGATTCGTTCCAGAGCATTCAAAATCGCTCGCGGGCCGTGATGATCACGCGATAATCCCGCGTGCTGCGTGGTCGCACCTTCCAGGAACACATCGGTGGACTGGTTCGCGTGCAAGACCAGTCCGAAGCGGAGACCACGATAGATTCCTAGCGGCACGCGGGTTGTCTCGCGAACCCGTTCCGGGATTCTATTCAGCGAGCTGGTCAGCATTTTTAGGGCTTCATCAGGAAGGCAATTTCGGCCTGCGATCACGAGCGGATCATCGGCGTGCTGCGCTAGGGTGGTGGCATCTGCGGTGAGCTTAGCCAGTTGCTCGGTCAAGCGGCTGATCGTTGTCGGCAGGTCGCGGATATTTCGACGGGCGACGAACTGTTCATCGAGGTGATTCTTCTTGAGGATGTGTAACCGCTGGAGATCGGCGTCGGCTTCGGCGAGGGTCAACACAGCTGGGTTGCCCGAGGCGATCGCTTTGACCTCCGCATACGACAGCTCTTGTCCGCCGATGTCATCGGCCCGGCGAGTGGCGTTGTGGCCGCTCATCACCTGTGAGATGAATTTCGCCTTGGTTTCCAGAGCCTGCCACATATAGGCATCGAACGACCCGGCGGTCACGTAGCGATAGATCGACACTTCTTTGTTCTCATTCCCCTGTCGTAGAATCCGGCCTTCACGCTGTTCGACCTCGGCGGGTTTCCACGGAGCATCGAGATGGTGCAACGCGACGAGTCGCTTCTGCACGTTCGTCCCCGTCCCCATCTTCTGGGTGCTGCCGAGGAGCACTCGTACCGAGCCGTTGCGCACTCTCTCGAACAGGGCTTGCTTCTTGGCATCCGATTCGGCCTCCCCCATCGCGGCGATCTGGTCACGCGAGATTCCCCCCGCGACGAGTTTTTCAATCACCTCTTCATAGAGCGAATACCCCCACGGCGTCGGGTTAATGCCGAGGTCAGAAAATATCATCTGCGTACCGCGTGTTGCTGCTGTACGTTTCCAAACCTCGACGACGTTCTCCACGAGCCGATTGACTTTCGATTCGGGGAAGTCCGGGGCGGTGGCACTTAGCATCCGCGCATCGGTCGCCAGCTTGCGGCCATCGGTGGTGATCGCCAGAGCGTTGTCTTCACGCGGATCGACCCGTTCATTGCGAATACGTTCGTAGCGCTCGACCAGTTGCTTCTGCAACGCGACCTGCTGGGGCGACATCGGGCAAGCCACGATGTGAGCCTTGTCGCCTTCCAGGTGAGGACGCGGCAGATTCAATATCTCTGCCGTTTGCACATCCGAAAACGCTCGGAACATCTGTTGCAACTCTGGAAGATTTGTGAACCGAGCGAACCGGCTGCGGGGACGCAACCCCGCCCCATCAGGCGAGAGTTCCAGTGTCTCGACGACTTCCCCAAACGTCGCGGCCCACGCATCAGAATGTTCGATCCCCCGGCTGCGTAAGCCAGCGGGGTCGAGGAACCGCTGCATGGTGTACATCTCGACCATCGTGTTCGAGATCGGTGTCCCCGTCGCAAACGTGACCCCATGCCCCGGATGTTGCTCGCTGAGATACTGAGATTTCAGCAAGAGATCGAACGCCCGCTCTGAGCCGCCCGTCTGAATGCCTGCCACCCGGTCCATCTTGGTCGGCGTCTCCAGATTCTTAAACGAGTGCGCTTCATCGACAAACAGGTGATCGACCCCCAGTTCGTCGAACACCAGCCCGTCGTCCTTCTTGTCTTCGGCCAGAAGGTTCTTGAGGCGTTCGGCTCGGCCTGCTTTCTGCTTTTCGATCGTCTTGATGAGGTTGCGGTGTTGACCTCGCTGACCGGCGTACTCACACAGTAACTGATCGTAACTCTCAATCTGTTCGAGCAGGAACTGCTCCTGATATTCACGGGACATGCCGATGCGCTCGAAGCTGCTGTGGGTCACGATGATGCCGTCCCACTGACCGCTGGCGATCTTCGCTGTCAGGAATTTCCGGCGGTCCCGCGTCAGGTCTTCTTTGGCCGCGACCAGCAAATGAGCGTTCGGATAGAGC
>JANOKO010000355.1:0-5350 GCA_031419335.1 Planctomycetota bacterium | reverse complement strand
AAGGGACCAAGGAGTTTCAGCGGTTCCGGATGGGGTTCTTCCGGTTCCGCGTGGAAGCTGGGGAAGGCGACGGGATCAAGATCGCCGAGGTCGAGTTCCTCCGCTCGACGAACAACAACACGTGGGGCCTGGGCATCGGCGAGGACGGCGAGATCTACGGCTCGACCGCCAATCACTGCCCCAGCGTCCATATGGCGATCCCCAACCGGTTCTACGAGAACGTGCGCGGCTGGTCTCCGCAGGTGCTGTCGCAGATGTCCGACACCTACCTGTTCCAGGCTCCGACCGACAAGATTCGTCAGGTCGACCAGTTCGGCGGCTACACCGCCGGGGCGGGCCACGCGGTCTATACAGGCCGCACCTATCCCCAGGAATACTGGAACCACATCGCCTTCGTCTGCGAGCCGACGGCTCACTTGGTCGGGGCGTTCGTGATGCGACATGATGGTACGCAATACACCTCGCAGAACAGTTTTAATCTCCTCGCCAGCGATGACGAGTGGTCCGCCCCGATCATGGCTGAAGTCGGCCCGGACGGAAACGTATGGGTGCTCGACTGGTACAACTACATCGTGCAGCACAACCCGACCCCGCAGGGCTTCAAGACCGGCAAGGGGAACGCCTACGAGAGCGACCTCCGCGACAAACGACACGGGCGGATATACCGCATCGTTCCGACTGCGAAAACACCAGCGATAGCGAGCGGCGGACGTGAGTCTACCGTGTCGAGCGACCTCTCGAAGGCCAGCCCCGCTGAACTCGTCGCCGCCCTCAAGCACCAGTCGATGGAGCGTCGGTTGCACGCTCAGAGGCTACTCGTTGAGAAAGGGGACAAGAGTGTTGTTCCGGATCTGATCGCCCTTGTGAAGGATCAGTCAGTCGATGCCGCTGGCCTCAACGTCGGGTCGATCCATGCCATCTGGACCCTACACGGTTTGGGCGTTGTCGATGCGACAAGTCCCGCGAACTATGCAATCGCACGTGCAATGAGTCACCAGTCAGCTGCCGTTCAGCGAAATGCAGTCTTTGCGACATCAACGGAGTTTGGGCTTAAAAACCCTCCACCTCCCAAGGTCAGTCATCTGTTGGACCTGAAATCGTGGGACTCGCACTCACCGCAAGTTCAACTAGCGGTACTCCTCAAAGTTGCTGAAACCCCCGCTTCAGATCATGTACTCGCCGGACATGTTATTGCTGATCTCGCCCAGCGACCGACCGAAGACCGCTGGCTGACGGACGCCATGACCGCAGCGGCCTGTGCCCATGCCGTGTCATTCATCGATGGCGTGGCCGAGCAGAAGGAGGCTAGCCCGCTGTCGATCAGCATCGCCGCGAGGGCCGCTCAGCATATTGCTCGCGGCAAGACGAACGATGAGGAACTCAATGCGTTGCTGGCAGCGGTGGCTAAAGCCCCAGCTACAGTGGCGGAAACGCTGGTCGCCGGACTCGCCGAAGGCTGGCCGCGAGATCATCACAACAAGATCGACGCAGCTGTCGAGCAAGCATTGCTCAAACGGCTAGCGGACCTGCCTGCCGGGACACGAGGGCAACTCGTCCGCTTGGCCACAGGAGCCTGGGGCAGCGAGGCATTCTCCGCTCATATCGGGGAAATCTCCAAGGCACTCCTGACCGATGTCTCGGATTCCAAGAAGTCTGACGAACAACGTGCTGGAGCTGCGAAGTTGCTGATTGAGTTCCTGCCGACGGATGGCTCGGCGGTAGAGAGCCTCATCGGGGCGATCACGCCCCAGGTGTCGAACACTTTGGCGGTGGGCCTAGTCGATGCGGCGGGGGGTAGCACCGCCGAGAACGCGGGCGACCTCATCATTGCCCGTTTGGCGAGCCTGACTCCCGAAGTGAAGCGGGCGGCGATTCGGTCGCTGCTGGCGCGTCCGGCCTCGACGATGGCCCTGCTCGCTGGAGTTGAGCAGGGGAAGACGAGTCTGGAGGAACTCACCCTGGACCAGAAGCAAGCCCTGGCCAATCACCCCGAATCCAGCCTTCGTGACCGGGCAAAGAAGCTGCTCTCGATGGGTGGCGGTTTGCCGAATCCCGACCGGGAAAAGGTGGTGAAGGAACTGCACCACCTGACCGAGAAGACAGGCGACCCGGTCCTCGGCAAGGCGGTCTTCACTAAGAACTGTGCCAAGTGCCACATGCACTCCGGTGAGGGGAACAAGGTCGGTCCCGACCTGACTGGGATGGCGGTTCACCCGAAGCACGAACTGCTGATCCACATCCTCGACCCGAGCCGCAGCGTCGAGGGGAACTTCCGCATCTATACGGTGAGTACCGTCGAGGGCAAAGTCCTCACCGGGATGCTGGCGGGCGAGACGAAGACCTCGATTGAGCTGATCGACACGGAAGGAAAACGCCTGCCAATCCAGCGGGAGGACATCGAAGAACTCGTCGCCGGAACCAAGTCGGTGATGCCCGAAGGGTTCGAGAAGACTGTGCCGCAGGAAGACCTGACCAACCTGCTGGAGTTCCTCACGCAGAAGGGGAAATACCTGCC
Organism: Planctomycetota bacterium; assembly: GCA_031419335.1. Taxonomy (GTDB): domain Bacteria; phylum Planctomycetota; class Planctomycetia; order Planctomycetales; family Planctomycetaceae; genus TH-plancto1. Next base: position 2,835 of record JANOKO010000355.1, on the reverse strand, counting down.
GCTCGATTTGCGGAAGGTGGCCAGCGTTGTCACGACGCGCGGCATGTTCTTTAACGCCAATGGGGAAGCCGAGCGACTCGTCTTCAACATGTTCGACACCAAGGTCATTGATGGCGTGCCGCTGCAACTGATTGACCCGCAAGGGGACCGCATCGCCAATGCGATCATGCTGCATGGTCATTTCGGGGACAAACCCCCGACGATGCCGCATAGCGTTAAGCTCCCCGTCAACTCGACTGCCAAGGCGGTCCACATGCTGGGCGGAATCGGCGGCTGGAGCTTCCCCGCAGTGCAAGAGAAGTCGGTCACGATGATCGTGCGGCTGCACTACGCCGATGGCCAGACCGAGGACCACGAGCTGAAGAACGGTGTCCATTTCGCCGACTACATCCGCCGGGTCGACGTGCCGGAATCGCGGTACGCCTTCACGGTGAAGGGTGGACAGCAGGTGCGCTATCTGAAAATCGAGCCGAAGCGTAGTGCTGTGATCACGGAGATCGAACTGATCAAGAACGACCGCGATCCAACGGCTCCAGTGACGCTGGCCATTACGGTGGAGACGAAATAGGCAATGGAGTCAGACAACCAGCCACAGACAGAATTCACTGGCCGCTCGCTTTACGGCAGCAGTAGTTCGGGCGAACCGCTGGACCGGCTGTGGGGGAGCGGAGGATTGTCAGCGGGTCGGAAGGTGAAGACTGCCGAGATTTTCGTCTGTGTCGAGAAATTGCGTGTGGCCGCGTGAAAGGTCAGGCAGTGAAAGAATAACACGTCACCCGGTTCCAGCGGGGCGTGGACGGCTTGGGTGAGGAGCGGTTGATTGGCCGGATGAGCTTCACGAAGGAACAGCTCCTCATCGAACTGGTCCCTCTCAAAGGTCATGCGATGCGTCCCCGGAATCAGCTTGAGGCACCCGTTCTCGGGACGCTCGGGACCGAGGGCTAGCCAGACGTTAACCAGCTCCGGTCGAGTGAACGACCAGTACCGAATGTCCTGGTGCCAGCCGGTGTCGCTGCTGTGCCTTGGCTCCTTGGTCATGACGCAGTTGTGATGGGCCAATGGACACACGACTTCGGGGCCGAGAAGTTGCTTGAGCCGATTGAGTACATTCGGCAGTGTGACCCATTGCAGAAAAGAGTAATCACGGGTCAAGGCCTGTTTGAGTCGGCGCACGGTGCGACCTCCCTCAGAGTCCCGTGACTGAGGAGCACCGGGGTAATGCAGGTCCGCCTCGAACTCCACCGGTTCGATGATGCGATCGAGTCCGTCTTGCGTGACTTGCCGCATCCGTTCCAGTAAAGCGGGCGGAGCCAGTCCACGTACGATCACATAGCCGTCCCGGTGGAACAGTTGGATTTCTTCAGTTGAGAAAGAATCGGTGGGCACGCACTGAGTCTATCGAAAAGGGAATGGTGAGTGAGCCGCCGGGCGGGTCCGGCGTGTCGATCTACTTCGTCTCAGGCTTGGTGAGCAGGATCTTGTCTCCCGCCTTCAGGCCAGACTTGATGTGTGTGCGCGTTGCACTGCTCAGTCCGACCTCGACCATTTGCTGCCGAGGTTCGGCTCCCTCAACCCAGACGAAGACATGTCGGTGGATTGGATTGTCCTCGTCTGCAAAAACGGTCGTGGAGGGGACGGCGATCACATTCTCCTCTGTCGAGACCACCAACCGCATTTTTCCCGTCATCCCGGTCATCACCGGGCGCTGCTGAGGATCGTCCTGGGCCATGTTGACTTCGACCACTCCTCCAAAGATTCCGTCTTTCGCAAAGACGCGTGTAAACCCAGCCAGGTTGCCTGGCAGTGACAAATCAGGGTACGCCGTTGGTGTGAACTCCCCGGTCTGCCCCACCTGGCAATGGCCCCGATCTTTCTCGGGAATATCGACCCACACGAAGGCACCCGCATCGGGAACGATCGTCATGATGACTTGATGGGCTGCAATCGAACCCCCGCGTCGTAAGCTCGCCCGCATGGCGTCCGTCGTGGTCCACTTTCCGCGTTCGGCCTGTCCGTAGACGACAACACCCGCGATCGGAGATGTGAGCGTGAGCAGACTCTTGTCGGTCTTCAATCGCTCCCATTTTTGAGTCAGCTGTTTCTGAGCATGAACCAACTTTTCAAGTTCGACTTTCTTCTGGCTCAACGTGAGTGGCAACTGGACACGTGCTTTGGCGAAGGCCAGGGCTTCGCGGTCTTGAGCGACTTCCTTTTGACGCTTTTCGCGAGGCAACTCATGCTCTAAGCGTCGATCATGGTGGACTTGTGACAGCTTCAGTGTGAAATTGGCGCGTTCGACCTCTCGTCGGGCGCGTTTGAGGATGATCTCTTCCGTCTCTTCGGTCAGGTCGTCGGCCTTGTACATCTTTTCGAGTTGGTCCAACTCTTCCTGGGAGCCTTCGACCATATCGCGGACCGATTTGAGATTCTCATTCACGCTCTGACGTTCGAGGGCCTCACCTTGTTGCTGGTAGTAGTCCCACTCTTCGGCTGCGACCTGCGCCGATCGCTGGGCTGCTTCGAGGTCGAGGGGGTTCGTTTGATTGAGGAGTTCCAATTCGATCTGCGCGAGTTGAATGGCCAATTGACCGGCTTCGACTTGAAACGTGAGATCCTCCAGTTCACGGTCATAGCCTTTGGTTTCGAACTTCACTAGTTCGTCTCCGGCCTTGACGATTTCCCCAGCTGAGATAGCTGACTCGACGGTGAAGGTGCCCCACTCTTCAGGCTTAATCTGGACCTCTGCGGAACCGAGCGACTGAATCGTGCCATCGAACGTGATGGCCACTTCGAGTGGCCCGCTGGCCACCGCGTGGGTTTTCGGCGGAACGGGGT
>JANOKO010000354.1:0-4551 GCA_031419335.1 Planctomycetota bacterium | reverse complement strand
GCCGCAGTTGGTCGGGCGGAATGCTCGCCAGCAACTGGTCGTCACCGGGGTCTACTCCAGTGGGCAGCGGCATGACCTGACGCATGAGGTGCAGTACGCCGTCGACAAGCCGAATCTGGTGACGGTCGACGCCGAGGGGTTTGTGACCCCGCTGGCCGACGGAGCCGTGAACATCACCGTTAAGGAGCCGGGTGGGAAGACGGCGACATTGGCCCTCACGGCTCTGCGCTGTGCCGAGGAACTGCCGGTCAACTTCGAGAACGAGATCGTGCCGATCTTTACCAAGCTCGGCTGCAACACCGGCGGCTGCCATGGGAAGTCGGGGGGGCAGAACGGGTTCCAGTTGTCTCTACTCGGGTTCTATCCGAAAGAGGACTACGAGTTCCTGGTCTACGAGGATCGCGGTCGCCGCGTCTTCCCCGCCGACCCCGAATACAGCTTGCTCCTCCAAAAGCCCGCGAACATCCTGCCGCACGGCGGGGGCAAGCGGCTCTCGCCGGGATCGTATGAATGGGACTTGATCGCTCGCTGGATTCGGCAGGGCACCCCCTATGGCAGTGAGACCGATCCGACGATCGTCAAGATCGAGGTCATCCCGCCGGTCCGCGAGATGAACTTCAAGTCGAAACAACAACTGTCGGTGATCGCACATTACAGCGACAAGTCGACCCGCGATGTGACGCGACTGGCCTCGTTCGAGGCAAACCAAGCGAACATGGCGATCAGCAACTCATCGGGGCGGATCACCGTCGAGGATGTCCCTGGCGAGGTGGCCATCATGGTCCGGTTCTCGGGGACCGTGGGCGTCTTCCGGGCCGTGATTCCGCAGGGCAGCCCCGTCCCGACCACGCCTCCCGAAAAGAACTTCATCGACAAGTTGGCGTTTGGGAAGCTCAAGCAACTCGGCATCCCGCCGTCTCCGCTGTGCGATGATGCGACGTATCTGCGGCGGGTGTCGATCGACATCACGGGGCGGTTCCCGTCGGTGGCCGAGGTCGAGCAGTTCCTGGCCGATACCAATCCGAACAAGCGGGACGCGCTGGTGGATCGCCTCGTCGAGTCGCCAGGGTACGCCGACTACTTCGCCAACAAGTGGTCATCCGTGCTGCGAAACAAACGCCGCAATGGGACCGACACGCCGTACACGTTTCGTTTCCACGCGTGGATTCGGAAGGCCCTGCGCGAGAACATGCCGTACGACCAATTCGTCCGCAGCGTATTGACCGCCACCGGCGAACCCGAATCGCATCCGCCCGTCGCCTGGTTCCGCGAGGTGAGTACCTCGACCCAGCAGATGGAGGACACGGCCCAACTGTTCCTGGGGATGCGGCTGGCCTGTGCCAAGTGCCACCACCACCCGTTCGAGCGCTGGAGCCAGCAGGACTACTACGGGTTCGAGGCGTTCTACTCGCAAGTGGCCCTCAAGAGCAGCAAATACAACACGAACGTCAACATCCCCGATATGGTCTCGCTAAAGGGGAACGTGCCGTCGTCGCGCAATCCGCGCTCGGGTGTGGACGTGAAGCCGATGGGGCTGGGCGGGGTGCCGCTGGAGATCGCCGCCTATGAGGACGCGCGGCAATCGCTCGTCGACTGGATGGCCGCTCCCGACAACCCGTTCTTCGCCAAGGCTCTCGTGAACCGGTACTTCAAGCACTTCCTCGGTCGCGGCATCGTCGACCCCGAGGACGATCTGCGAGTCACCAATCCGCCCTCGAACCCGGAACTACTCGATGCGCTGGCCAAGCACTTCCTCGACCACCGGTTCGACATGAAGGATCTCGTCCGCACGATCTGCAAGTCGAACATCTATCAACTCACTTCCGAATCGACGGAGTTCAACCAGAGCGACCGCCAGAACTTCTCCAGCTTCTACCCCCGCCGGCTCTCGGCGGAGGTGCTGTTCGATGCGGTCGATTCGCTGGCCGAAACGCCCTCGGACTTCGGCACGATCCCACAGGGGACGACCGCGATTCAACTGCCCGACAACGGGTTCAACAACTACTTCCTGCAAGTCTTCGGCAAGCCCGAGGCGGAGAGTGCCTGCGAGTGCGAGCGGTCGCCGGAAGCGAATCTGTCGCAGTCGCTGCACTTGCTCAACTCGAACGATATCGCCGGTCGGTTGCAAAACGGGAATGGCCGAGCGGCACGGTTGGCGAACGACAAGGACCGCCCGGATGAGGCCAAGATCAGAGAGCTGTACCAGGCTGCTCTCGGTCGAGTCCCCACCGACCCCGAGCGGGACTTCATCCTGAAGGAGCTGACGCTGTATACGAACAAGCAGCAAGGCTGGGAGGACGTGATGTGGGCCCTGATCAACGCCAAGGAGTTCCAGTTCGTGCGGTGAAATCCCGTAGGATGGGCAATCCTGCCCGTCCCCGCTCGACTCACGAATCCGTTGGAATCAGGAAGTGGTGGGAACACTAATCTTCGCTAATCGACGCTAATCAGATCTGGATTAGTGTTAATTAGCGGGGATTAGTGTTCCAGACATTTTCCATGAATAACGGTTCTGAAGCGGTTCGGGGGCGGGGAGTGCCCCCTCTGATCTGTGGAAATCTGTGAAATCTGTGGACCCAGACTCTTCTACGAAAGAAGAGAAAGTGGTCCACGTATTTCACAGATTAGGAGGCTGAGGGTTAACATCGGTCGGTGGCTCGCGAGCATTGCGAGTCGGAGGGGACGGGCAGGACTGCCCATCCTACAGGAGACTTTCATGACGGTTTGGTCAAAACTCTTCTGGCTCACAGCTCTGCTGCCGAGCATCGCTGGTGCCCAGTACCCCGCAGCGAGGCTCGATAGCGTCTTCCCCTCGGGCGGACTCCCGGGCACGACCGTCGAGATCGTCATCTCCGGCAACGACCTCGACGATGTCGACCAACTGCTCTTCTCTCAGGACGGCTTCAAGGTCGACCGCAAGCTGGCCGAAGTGACCCCCTTTGACGAGGGGCCGCAGCCGATCCTCAACACGTTTTTGGTGACGATCCCCGGTGTACCGGCGGGTAATTATGAAGTGCGGTGCCAGGGGAAGTACGGCCTGTCGAACCCGCGCACATTCGTCGTGGGGTCATTTCCCGAGGTCGTCGAGACTGAACCCAACGGCGGCAACCTGATACCCGTCTGGACCGAGATCGCCAAGCCCGACCCCGCCAAACCCGACACGATGCTGAAGGTCAAGGTCAACCCGGCGGTCGAGGTGCTCGCCCTCCCCGCTACAGTCAATGGCCAACTCACCGCGGGTCCAGATGTCGACTGGTATCGCTTCACCGGACAGGGTGGCCAGCGCATTCTCGCGGAGGGATTCGCCCGGCGGATCGACTCGCGGGCTGACCTCGTGCTGACCCTGTTTCATGAGAACGGCACGATCCTCGCCGAGAACCGCGCACTCCATTCCGGCGATCCTCTCCTTGATGTCACGCTGCCGGGGAACGGGTTGTACTTCTTGAAGGTGCATGACTCGCAGTACCAACAGGGACCGGGGTATCACTACCGCGTGGCCATCGGGCTGCTGCCGCATCTCGACTTCGTCTTCCCGCCCGCTGGGCTGCCGGGGTCGAACGAGGAGTACACGGTCTACGGTCGCAACCTGCCGGGAGGCCAGGCCAGCGGGCTGACCCTCGAAGGGCGACCGCTCGATATGCTCAAGGTCCGCATCCCCGTCCCCGGTGACATCGCCGACAAGCTGCAGTTCACAACCCGCCTCGACCCGCAACAGGGGGGCATCGACGGGATCGAGTACCGCGTGACCAGCGGCAACATGATCTCGAACCCAGTTCTGGTGACAGCGGCCACAGCTGCGGTCGTGCTCGACACCGGCGACAACAACAAGCCCGCCACGCCGCAAAAGCTGACGCTCCCCTGCGAGGTCATGGGGCAGTTCTACCCGCAGCGCGATGTCGACTGGTTTACGTTCGACGCCAAGAAGGGCGAGGTGTGGGCTGTTGAAGTGACCTCGCACCGCTTGGGATTGCCGACTGACCCAGCCCTCGTCGTGCAGCGGGTTTCCGTGAATGACAAGGGCGAGCCGGTCATCACCGATGTGGCCTCGGTCGATGATGTCACAGAGCAGAACTTCGGCAACCGCACCGGTCGGCATGAGTTCGACGAACGCACTGGCGATCCGCAGATGCTGCTCACTGTGCCCGAGGATGGCGTCTACCGCCTGATGCTGCGGGACGGGGCGAGTGCGGTCCGCAGCGACCCGCGATTGTTGTACCGGCTGGCGATTCGCAAGCCCGCTCCGGACTTCCGGCTGGTCGCGGTGCCCGCTGAACCGGTCAGCGGATTGATGCTCCGCAAGGGGGGCCGCGAAGCCGTCCGCGTCATCGCCTTTCGCCGCGATGGCTTCAACGGCGACATCGCCGTCACTGCTGCCGGACTCCCCGCCGGAGTGACCGCCGACCCGATCATGATCGGTGCGGCGAACAATCTCGGGACGTTGATCCTCAGTGCCGCCGATGGAGCGCCGCTGGGTGTCGGGACGTTGCAGGTCTCGGGCAAGTCGACAATCAACGGAGCCGAGGTCACGCGGCAGGCCCGCTACGGCACCGC
>JANOKO010000353.1:0-7808 GCA_031419335.1 Planctomycetota bacterium | reverse complement strand
TAGGAGTATTCCGCCATGTTGCCACTGGTGTTCCTTCTCGTTTTCGGAGCGGTTTCACTCGTTGCGTGGGAACTCTTGCGCCCGAAGGAGAACGCTGTTGCCCGGCGAATCTCGCCCGCAACACCGGCCCTCACACGCGAGCGGCAACTCTCTGGGAGCTTTTATGCGCGATCCGTGAATCCTATGCTACGGCGCGCCGGGAACCGCATCGGGTCGCTGCTCCTCCATGAAGCGGCGTCCCTTTTGCGCCACATCGTAAAATGTTTTGAGCAAAGGCAAGACAGCAGTGACCCCCATCACAGCCAAGTCTGTCAGCGGGTAAAGGATATCGGCTCCCGCCTGTTCCAGGTGAACACCACCAAAACCGGAGAAGCGAGCATGGGGGACACGGTGCCGCAGAGCGTGCAGCAAATGTGCTGCATGCTGATCGCCGCTGGGTTCCCCCGCAGAAAAGAAAATGTGCATCCATGCACCTCATGACAATCCGTAGATCCGGGACGGTATGCGGAGACGGAATGGGGGTCAAGAGCAGCTGATTTCAAACGCCGGACACACACTGCATGTCCCTGAAAGACACTCCGGTTCCAGCCAGACCAGTGTCACTCCACCTGAACAGGGCGCAACTCAGACCACGAGCGTTCCGTCTAGGGGGCACTATGGCCCTCACGTTGACTCAAAACTCCAGTCGCTTTCGCAAAGACTTCGCAGCCTCATTGTCCGGGTGCGACTTCTGCACCGCATCCAGCAGCTCGCGGGCTTTGTCTTTTCGGACGGTCTGAGCGTAACACTCCGCGATGCCGAGTTGGCTGTCGACGCGGCCCGGTTCGAGTTCCAGGACGGTCGCGAAGGCCCGCTCGGCGACAGGCCAGTCTTCGAGAGCGACGCATGACCGACCGAGCAGCTCCTGCGTCTCGACCGAGGTCACGTCGATCAGCAGCGAGTCTGCCGCCCACTTCCGCGCGGTCGCGGCATCGCCCGCGGCCAGCTTGACCTTGGCCAGTTTCCTTCGGGCGGCGGGGTCGTCCTGGTCGAGGAGGACGATCACCTCCAGAATCTCGGCAAGGTCTTGGGTGTCCCCCAACTCCTCGCACGCCTTGGCTGCGGCAGTGGCAAACAGCGCATCGCGGGGGAAGGACTGACGACCGGTTTGGGAGGTTTCGAGAACGACCTGCCAGTTCTTCTGTTGAGCGGCCAGCGTGCAGAGCGCCGCCAACACCTCGCGGTGCGGGTCGCCGACATCTCGAATGATCGTGAGAGTCTCGATCGCTTCGGCCGGCTTGCCAGCCTTCGCATTCATCATGGCCACAATCACGTTCGACAGCGGGCGTTCCGGCTCCTTGGCTAGGACTGCATCGGCGATCTTGCGAGCTTGCGGCACGCGGCGGGTTCGCATCAGGGCGAAGGCGTACTCGTCGGCGGCCTGCATGTCGTCCGGGTTCGCTTTGTACTTCGATTCGGCGGTTTTCTGGTCGGGCAGGGCCGGAGCGCGACCGGCTGTGAAGGTCGCCACCCGCTGGGCGAGGAACTCGCGGTACTCGGTCTCGAACTGTGGCTTCTCGATCGCGAAGACTTCTCGGAGCGCCTCCTCGGTCGTCTTCCCCTGCCGATACGCGGTCAGCAACTTCGCATTCGAATCAGCCCCGTACTTCTGCTCCAGAAACACCGCGTATAGCGAGGCCTGGCAGTACGCTAAGGTCCAATCGTCCGGCCCTTTCGGCTTGCGGAACCCATCGTTGATCGTATCGAGGTTGAACAGCTCCCCCTTGGGCTGGCGCTCGAGGAGCAACTCCTCCCATGACGGAGGAAAGGCCGAACCTTCGATCCGCACGGCCAGGGCTTCTGTGTACCAGTGCGGGATGTTGAACTGCGTTGCCTGTAACGTGAGGACGTGCGAAAACTCGTGACGCAGCACGCGGCCCCAGTGGTACGGCTTCTGCGTTTGGTTCGGACTGGCCATCGCGACCATGACCCCGGTCGAGGCCCCGATCGTTTGAATCCACGGCAGCCCGATCATCCGCGAGCTGAACCAGGCATGCGCCCCTTGCCCCTTGGCGTTGCAATAGATCTCGAACTGCGTCCGCTGCGGCGGCTCGTACCCGAACTTCGCGACGAGCTCGGGGTAGGCCAGTTCAAGGTGATCGGCCATCGCTTGCCCGAGGAGCTTCTGGTCGTGGTCGATGCGGATCACGAAGTGTTCGGTCGTGATCGTGTCGTAGGTCTTCAGCACGCCGATCACCTTCCGCATGTTGCTCGTGCGGACATGAAACGGGTCCGCCTCGAACGCCTCATTGAGCAGCTTCTCCGCTTCCTCAATCTTCCCAGTCCGCATGCAGAGCATCCCGAGCTGGGTGCGGGGCGCGGTCAGTTGGGGCATAATCTCGACGGCCTTGCGGTAGCAGACTTCGGCCTGATCGAACTTGCGGTGCGACTCCAGAACGTGGCCGATCACCGAGAGCATCTCGCCCGGCTTGGGATTCGACTTGAGGACGGTGGCCAGTGCATCCAGGAACGGCTGGGGGAGCTTCGACTCCTTCGGCATCTGAGGGAGTTCGGTCCAAGCTGCGGCCAGCGTCTCCGTGGGGAGCAGTCGTTCGCCGAGCAGGGCCAGGGCCGCCTTGCGCCCCAGGACGCGCTGGTCCGCCGGGTTGATGGCCAATGCCTTGTCGAGCCACTCCCTCGCCGGTTCGGGAACGTCCGTCAGCAGGTACGTATCAGCCATCAGCACGAGTGCCGTCGGCGAGCGCGGGTTGCACTTCAGGGCCTGACCCGCTCGCTCGCGGGCTTTGTCGTGCTTGTAGTCTTGCAAGAACGACAACCCAATGGCCGCGTGAATCTCGGCCACATGCGGATTGATCCGCAAGGCATTGTGGAACTCCGGCACAGCCTGGCTCTCATTGTACTTTTCCAACAGCAGCGTGCCGGACAGCAGTGGGGCCTGCCAGCAGTTCTTGTCGTCCTTGAGAGCATCCGTACAGACATCGTTGACCACGAACTTGAAGACCGAACTGACGCGATTCCAGCGGGCGTACTGGGCCGATCCCTCGCCGACCCAGATCAGCGTCTCGGCGTCCTTGGGCTGGGAGCGGTTGTAGTATTGAATGAACCAGCGGTACGCCTTCGCGGCCTCATCGAGTTGGCCAAGTTCGGCCAGTGCGTGAGCCAGGATCAGCCGCGAGTGGACATGCTGCGAGTCCTGATCGACGCCGGCTTGAGCCAGTTCGCGGGCCTGGGCATAGCGTCCCCGCAGGAAGCACAACTCTGCTTGCCGAGCGAGCAGCTCGGGCGATTTCGGCTGGGCTTCGAGAGCCGCAGTCATCGTTTCTTCGGCCTCTTCCCAGCGTCCGGTTTCCTCCTGGATACGGCTTTGCCCGATCCAGACGGTGATGCGATCGGAGACTGCGAGGTCGGGTGTCTTCAGCACGGCCTCGTAGGCATCCTGTGCCTCTTCGTATCTTCCCTGTAAGCGATGCGAACTGGCTTCGGCGAGAGGGTGCAGCTGCGTTGAATCCTCTGCCGCAACTGCGACTGCTGGCTGCGTGGGGCTCTCTTGTGCCCCAGCTCCACGACTCCCCGCACAACAGAGTCCAACGAACAGAGTTGTGAACCATCCACATCGCAACATGAAAACACACCTCCCAGGGAGCATCAACTGGCTGGTGCAGTATACTCCACAAAACATCTCGACGCAGCCTGGAGATCCGGTGGTTGGTGTCTCGGAGGACGCATATGATGCTTGGTCCTGCCTTCGTCCGTGCTGGAACATATAGTGATGTCCGCTCCCTCGCTGTGTGTGGCGGAAATCATTGCCTGGGAGCGGAGTTGACCTTGGTGGCCAAGCTCAATACGAACTCGCATTGGCTGAGCGCCTCGTTGTCGGTTTTGGGGATCGTGACCAGGTGGCAGACGACGATTTCGGATGATCTGGCGATCCAAGTGGCGGCGTTGAAGCTGTCAGTCTCGCCTCTGCTGACAACTCTCAACGCCGCTACAGTGGAGCCGAGTGTCGCCCTGGCCACTCGGTATGACCTCTTCAATGAACACCGCTCCTGGAATGGCCCCACCATGCCCATCGACCTCCTCTCGTTGATCAATCCGTCCCGAAAAGTCCTCGGAATGTCGGCGGTGTTGTTGCCGTTCCAATCCACCGGCGAGGTCGATTGGCTGTCGTTCCGGAACCTCGTGACCCGCACGGCCTCCGCCGGTTTGATCCCCGCAGTGAACATGGACACTGGGTACGCCAACCTGATTGATGACGCCACGCGGCGACAGGTACTGACCGTCACCCGCGAAGTTCTCAGCAACCGCCCGTTCGTGGCCGGAGCCTTTGTCGGCGACACACCCGGCAGTGCGTTCCAGCTCGATGCATACTTGCGGCAAATGGCCTGGATCATCGAGGCCGGGGCCATGCCGGTGATCTTCCAGTCATATGGCCTGACCGGGCAAGGGGACGAAGAGATCATCGCGGCCTACCGCGCCATCGGCCAACGCTGCGACAAGTTCATCGGGTTCGAACTGGGGACCATGTTCGCCCCGTTCGGCAAGATCTATTCGCTGCAGCTCTATCGTGAGTTGATGGGCATCCCGCAATGCAGTGGGGCCAAGCACTCGTCGCTGAGCCGCCAATTGGAGTGGGAGAGGCTTGTGCTGCGGAATCAGGTCCGCCCCGACTTCCGTGTGTTCACCGGCAACGATCTGGCCATCGACATGGTGATGTACGGCAGCGATTATCTGCTCGGGCTGAGTGCGCTCGCGCCCGATCTGTTTGCCCAGCGAGATGCGTGGTGGACAGCGGGGGACTCGCGATTCTATGAACTCAATGACAAGCTGCAGTATCTCGGGTGTCTGGCATTTCGCGATCCGGTCCCGGCCTACAAGCATTCGGCGGCGATGTTCCTGAAGCTGAGAGGGTGGATCGAGTCCGACCAGACGCACCCGCAGAGTCCGACCCGCCCGGAGAGTGATCGACAGATCCTGCGTGGGATCATGCAGCAACTGGGAATTGGTACAGCCTGAGTCACTCCAATCCTGAGCGCTGTATTGCGTCGTGAGCAAAACTCGCACAGCCTCGGCACCCCCAGGCAGACATCTGTGGGTCGCCGTAGAAGGCTATGCGATGATGTTCTGTCCCGGACCTGGGCGAGGAGCATCCGCCTAGTGCCAGGGGCTGGTCTTTGGAGTGCATTCCGGGGAGCGCGAATCTGGTTGTGAATTGGTTCATGTCTGGGGGAGTCGAATTCCGGATTCGCCAGCATGTTGGGCTGAGTTTATCAGGGTTCTCCTTCAGCCATTGACGCCATCCCGCGAGTCCAGGAATAATCCGAGCGCGGTCTGCGGGGATGCCAAGCCTTTGTCCTTCGGGACGCTGCGGGGTTACCCCGTGGGAGACTCGTTGTTGGTCATTCGCTGTGAGTTTGCCGGGGTCGAGCGAGTCGACTCCAGCAAACTCGCCACAGGATGCGTTGTGCGACCCGCAGACCGCTTTGTTCCACACATCAGGACGACCAAGATGGTGCAGTGTTCATGGGACTGATCGCGTTTCTGAAGCGGCTGTTCTGGGGAACTCCGGCACCTTCGTCTGATCGTGAAGAGCGGTCCCCGGGCTCCCCGCACTCGAATGGGAGCGTCGGAGTCCCGCCTATCGGCTCTCCTTCGTCGCCCGGCACATTGCAGGTCGCCCTCCCCCGTTCGCGAGGCCGGTTCCAGGTTACGGATCGGTTACGGTACTCCGCGACCGTGCGGCGACAGGGGCGGACTCTGCGCTTCACTACCGACGCTCCGTACCGTTTCGCCCGTCCTCTCTTTTCCTCCACAGAAGGTTATCGAGATCTGTCGGGCGACCATGACTCCACAGCACTCCGTCGTTTCGGCCTTCCGGAGTTGCGAACGCCCGAGGATCTCGCCCGCTGGCTGGGAGTTTCGCTGGGGCGGGTCGCCTGGTTGACTGGACGATTCTTTGAGAATGAGCGCCCCCAATCCGAGCAGGAGGCGCACTATCACTTTCACTGGGTGAAGAAGAAGACCGCCGGTTACCGCCTGATCGAAGCCCCCAAGGTTCTGCTCAAGTCGGTCCAGACGCAGATTCTGCGAGGCATCCTTGACCTCGTGCCCGCCCACCCGGCAGCGCATGGGTTCGTCAAGCAACGGTCGATTCGCAGCAACGCCGCCCCGCACGTCGGCAGTGCGTGGGTACTCAAGCTCGACCTGACGAACTTCTACCCGTCAGTCCCGTTCTCTCGCGTCGTGGCGATCTTTCGAGCGCTGGGGTATTGCCGCGAAGTGGCGATCTGGCTCGGACGGTTGACGACCTCGGCGATCCCGTCCAATCTCAACTCGCCCGATGGGCTGGCCAACACCGTTTGGCCGTATCGCTCGCGCCACTTGCCCCAAGGTGCCCCGACCTCGCCTGCACTGGCGAACCTCTCGGCATTCAGTCTCGACGTGCGGCTCCATGGCCTGGCTGCGAAGTACGGAGCCCGCTACACGCGCTACGCTAACGACCTGACTCTCTCGGGGCCAGGCCAGTCGATCCCCGCGCTCCGCGAGATCATCCCGTTCGCCGAATGGATTGTGCGGAACGAACGCTTTACCACCAACAAATCCAAACGCCGAGTCTTGCGTCGGCACCAGCAACAGACCGTGACCGGCATCGTCGTCAACGAGAAGCTGACCCTCAGCCGCGCAGAGTTTGACCAGTTGAAGGCGATCCTCACCAACTGCCTCCGCCACGGAGCCGCATCACAAAACCGCGAAGGGCATGCCGATTTCGCCAGCCACCTGCGTGGCCGCATCGGGCACTTTCTGTCCGTCAATCGCGAGCGGGGTGAGAAGCTCATGACACTCTTTCAGCAGATCAACTGGAGTCGTTAGAGCGGTTTCAGAACCGGTCTTTACACATTGAATTCCCAGCCCCCAAACGCCTCCCCTGGGCACAACTCCGGCGGCCCGAAGGGGCTGGACTCGATATCCCCGGGCCAGTGACCCGACGAAGTCGGGGAACGCCGCCCTGGGCTATCGAGTTTGGCCCCTTCGGGGCGAAGAGGTGGCGGTTTTTATGGCTGGGAATGTGTAAAGACCCTGCGCAGAACGGCTCTAGGCCAACGGAGGAGCTTCCAGCTTCGACCTCACGCAGTTGCTTCAACTATCGCACCAAGCACTGGAACTTCAGCACGCCGCCGGTTTTACCCTTCAGCGGTTCGGCCAGGCGGAACGTGAGTTTCGAACTGCCTTCACCGTTGTCTTCGACCAGTAATTCGCCGTCGATCGTATTCGTGGCCGAGCCGTCGATGTACTCCAACCGTGGGGTCAGGTTGTCGACCAGCACGACCTCTTTCAGTTCCAGTCCACCCAGATTGTCGATGCGGATCGTGAACTCGATTGTGTCGCCGATCTCGGCCACCGACTTGTTGGCCAACTTCACGACGCGCAACTGACCCGGTCCGCGTGGGTCTTCCACGGCGGTGTAGGCTTCGACCTTGGAGATGCTCGTCACGAGGTTACCCGTGACATCGCTGGCAGAGATTATCGGATTGAGGTCACGCGACCAGACCCCAGCTGCGGACATGGCTTCGGTCACGACCAGCCGTTCGCCCTGGATGTACTCCCCATCGGCGATGAACTTGCGGGCCTCGAAGAGGTTGATCAGCTTGGCGTGGATGGCCACCGATTGGGTGGCGTCGAACACGTTGTCGGTCTGCTCGTGATCGAGACCGCTGGCCCGGGTACGGAGCCGCATGGCCTCCAATTGGTCGACATGGCGGTTCTCGTCGATTCGCATCTTGGCGTTGAAGCCACCGAGGGCCTGGCCATCG
>JANOKO010000352.1:0-6222 GCA_031419335.1 Planctomycetota bacterium | reverse complement strand
CCGTCGAAGGCTCCGTGGTACTTCCTGGGACTCCAGGAAATGCTGGTCTACTTTGACCCCTGGCTGGCGGGTGTGGTGCTGCCTCTGATTATCGTGCAGGGGCTGATGGCGATCCCCTACATCGACTTCAACAAGAAGGGGAACGGCTACTATTGTTTTAACGATCGCAAGTTCTCGATCATCATTTTCTTGCTCGGTTTCCTGCCGTTGTGGGTGGGGATGATTGTACTGGGAACGTTCGTTCGCGGTCCGAACTGGAACATGTTCGGCCTGTATGAGTTCTGGGACGTTCACAAACTGGAAGTGCTGAACAACGTCAACTTGAGCGAGTATGTGTGGGTGCGAGGGTTGGGTCTGCCGTTGCCAGCGGTCAATCCCGCCGATGGACTCATGGGGCAACTCGTGTCGATCTTCAAGCGGGAAGGCGTGGGGATCGTACTTATCTTGGGCTACCTCGGCGTGATGCCGCATCTGTTGGCCTTGACGTTCCTCCGCAAGTTCTACGTCCGGATGGGCGTCATTCGCTACATGTTGCTGGCCAATCTGCTGCTCTTCATGGCCTTGCTGCCGATCAAGATGGTGCTGCGATGGGCCTTCAGCTTGAAGTACATCGTGGCCATCCCGGAATGGTTCTTCAACATTTGACGTGTTCGGAGGACGACCCGCCCGGTCTCTGCACTTCACCACTTCGAAACCCCGACTGACGACGACAACCCATGCCAGCGAACGATCAGTATTGGCGCGATCTCGGGACGATGCATAAGGTGTTCGCCGTCAGCGCCTTCGCGCTGTTTGCGTCCACGCTGCTGATGATGTCGCGAGACGAGACTCGCGAGTGGCGGGACTATCAGCGCCAGGCCGAGAAGCTCAAGATCGCCAAGCTGACCGATCAACTCAAGGGGGTCAACTCGGACGACCTCCTCAAGCAGGTCGCTGAGATCGAAGGCAAGCTCGAGGCGTTCAAGACGAGTGACGCTGCGGCGAAAGTCGAAGCCGCCCAGGAAGATGTCGCCAAGGCGAAGGGCGATCTCAGCCGCGACTCAACCACCTCGAAATTCAAGAACGCCGAACGCGACGTGGCCCGTGCCAACTTCGATATCGCCGTCCGCGATGCCGTGTCCGACACCGTGATGGCTGAAAAGAAGGCTGCGTACGACGCTCTGCAACTGGAAGCCGAGGCGCTCGCTCGCAAAGTCGAAATCTCCAAGGCCGAACACGACCAATCCAAAGAGTCCCTCGCCGCTCTCACGAAGACGCGAGACGAAGAGGCCGCTCAACTCCTCAAGTTGACTGCAGATCGCCAGGGGTTGCTGGACCAGTTAGAACTTATCCAGCCCTCGAATGCGTTCGTGGCCTTCAAGCGGTCGTTCAAGGAATGGCCGATCATCAACGGCTTCAACCCGCACCTCAATATCAAGTACGACTGGCCGCGCGGGCTGAAGCAACAACTCGGTATGGCCAACGTTGACCGCGTCGATCGTTGCCGTTCCTGCCATGTGAACATCGCCGACTTCGGTGTCGGAAACGTCATCTCCTACCCCTCCGGTGATGGGAAGGACGGCACCTACTCACAACCGTTCGCCGGGCACCCCCATCCCGATCTGTTCGTCTCATCGGACAGCCCGCATAAGATGGAAAAGTTTGGCTGCACGGTTTGCCATGAGGGGGACGGCTCCGGCACCTCGTTCCAGAACGCCGAACATGCCCCCGCCAACCCGGCTCAGGCTGCTGAGTGGGAAGAGAAGAACCACTGGCATTCGAATCACTTCTGGGAATACCCGATGTTCCCCAAGCACCTGGCCGAGGCCGCGTGCTTGAAGTGTCACCACAAAGTCACCGAACTGGCCCTCAGCGACAAGTTCGGCAACTCGGCCCCCAAGGTCGTCGAGGGGCACCAGATCATCCAGCAGTACGGCTGCTACGGTTGCCACGATATCAATGGCTATGACACCGGCAAGTCGATCGGTCCCGACCTGCGTCTGGAGCCGAACACTGACGAACAGTTGGCCAAGCTGAAGAGCGATCCCAATGCGGTCCCCGGCGAGATGCGGAAGCCCGGCCCGTCGCTGCGGCACATCGGTCACAAGTCGACGCCCGAGTTCATCGCCTACTGGACCGAGAATCCCCAGCGGTTCCGTCCCACGACCAAGATGCCGAAGTTCTTCGGAAACTCGAATCAGAGCGACCACCTCGCCGAGATGCTCCAGCCGGTCGAGTTGCAGGCGATTGCCGCGTACCTCACCGCGAAATCCGAACATCTCGATCTTCAGTCTCCTCAAGACAAACATCCAGGCTACGTCCCCAACGCCGAACGGGGCAGGACCCTCTTCTCGCGTCGCGGCTGCATGGCCTGCCACTCCTATGACGATGCCGAACTCAAGGGGGTCAACGCGGACTTTGGTCCCGACCTCACCAAGATTCACGAGAAGATTAAGTCCGGCGAAGACGGCTTTAAGTGGATGTACAGTTGGCTCAAGCAGCCGAATGCCTACCACAAGCGGACCAAGATGCCGAACCTGTACCTGAACCCGGAAGGGGAAGGGGACAAGTACGTTGACCCAGCTGCGGACATCGCGGCGTTCCTGCTGGCTAAGGGGAAGGCTGCCCCGACCGAGTTCCCGAAGTTCCAGCGTCCGGTCAGCGTACTGGGAGTGGTGTGTGATGAGGACTTCACAGCCGCCGAGGCCGCTGCGTTGGGAGTGGATCATGCCGGGGTGCGAGTGACCGAGGTTCTGCCGGGTTCAGCGGCCACCCGACTCATCACCGGTGACACGGGGACTGGCCCCGCCGCCTTGCAGGTCGATGACATCCTGCTGAAGGTCGGGTCGATGGCCATTCGCTCCGTGGAGAATTTGCACGATGAGATCGCCAAGCTGCCTTCGAATAAGGATGCGACCACACTCACATTCATTCGCAACAAGGCCACACTGACGGCTCAGGTGCAAGTGGCGAATCCTCTGGATGACTTGGTACGGCTGTACCTGAAGAAGGCCCTGCCCTCTACCAACAAGGTGAACGCGGTCCTGAATAGCAAGCAGTATCCGGTTCACGACGATGCTTTCGCGACGGACAAGGATGGTCAGGTCAAGCCGCTGTCCGAGTTCATCAAGGGAGACGAAATCGAACTCGCCCACCCGAAACAAGACGGCCAGTTCTTGGACGACGAGTGGGAACGCCAGAAGATGGTCTACATCGGACGCCGGACAATCGCTCGTTACGGCTGCTTCGGTTGCCATGACATCCCTGGCTTCGAGGAGGCAGGTCCGATCGGGGTTGCCCTGCAGGACTGGGGTCGTAAGGACACAGCCAAGCTGGCCCCCGAGCACATCGAGGAGTACCTCCACCACCACGGCGAAGTCGATGGCAGCAGCACCTTGAAGCGAGTCGGGGACGCTCTCGAGCGACAGATGCACGATGGCAAAGCCTCACCGGAAGACCTGTCGGCGGCCTACTTCATCGACAGCCTGATGCACCACGGCCGCGCTGGCTTCCTGTGGCAGAAGCTCCGCGACCCGCGCAGCTACGACTACCAGAAGACCGAGACCAAGGGGTGGGACGAACGTCTGCGAATGCCGAAGTTCCCATTCACCGAGCAGCAGATCGAATCGGTAGCCACATTTGTCGTCGGCCTCGTCGCCGATCCTCCGGCTCCAGCGTTTCAATACATACCATCGGGAGCCAAGGCGGCCCGTCTGGAAGGTGAGCGTGTGCTGGCAAAGTACAACTGCGGCGGGTGCCACATTCTGGAACTACCGGAAATGAGGTTTGCGGTGGCTCCGACGGACCTGTACGTACCGGGTCTGGGTCCGAAGAACTACGAGTCCGCCCTGGGGCAGCTGACGAAGCTGAATCCGATACGCGTGGTCGATCCCGGGAAGGTCGCAAAGACCAAATCGGGCGACATGCTCCTGTCGGTACACGGACTCGTTAAGACCGATCCCGATCTGGAAGAGGCACTGGCAGACCAGGTACTCTACTTCACGAATTGGGATGTTCTGAAGGTCGGCGGCAAGACGCTCTATCCGGGTGACACCGTCACGGTCCCGATGAACAAGCTGCAGTCGCTGAGTACTGGGCGCGGCGGCGAACTGGCGCACTGGTTGGTTCCGCAATTAATGGCCAATGAGACAGCGGGTGATCGCGGCCGCGCGTGGCAGGCGTCGCCGCCACCACTGATTCGAGAGGGCTTCAAGGTCCAGACGCAATGGCTCTACCAGTTTCTGAAGGAGCCGGAACAACTGCGGTTCACGACGGTTTTGCGGATGCCCAAGTTCAACATGGACGACGCGGAGGCGCTGGCTCTCGCCAACTACTTCGCAGCCGTCGACGGGGCGGAGTTCCCGTATCAGTCGAACCAGCGGCAGACGGCGGACTACATCGCCGAGCAGGAATCGGCTCACGCAGTGGCCTTTGCCGGGGCACCGCAAGACCGTCTGACAGCGGGTTGGAAGCTGGTGACGACCGGGCAATGCACGAAGTGCCATCAAGTGGGCGGGCGACCTTATACTGTGTCCAGTGATCCGAAGGACATTCGCGGGCCGAACCTCGACCGGGTCGAGAAGCGGCTGCGACCGGATTGGGTCCAGTTGTGGATCACAAACCCGGTGTGGATGACGCCGTACACCTCGATGCCGCAAGTCTATCCCGCCGACGCGGATGGCAAGTACATGCCGGAATTCCTTGGCGGAAAGGGCGGACAGCAGATCAATGCGACGGTGGATGCCCTGCTGAACTATTACAAGCTGTTGGAACGGCACGGCAAGGCGGAAGCCCCGGTGGTTACGCCCGTCGCTCCGGTTGATCCGGCGGCGGCACCCGCCGCACCGACGAAGTAGCGACACGAGTTCCCGAGAGACTCCGCCCCGCGGAAAGACATGATGCGAAACCTGACACGACTGACATTCGGCACACTGCTTCTGGCATTGCTCCCGCTCTGTGGATGCGAGCAAGGGCTGGGTGGTGGTGCGTACACGGACTCGTCGGTGACGCTGATTGTGTCAGACGCCAGTGGTGGTTCTGCGGGCGACGCGACGACAGCCGAAGCGGCGGGACCGGCGCTGGCCGGTTTTGGGACTCTCAAGGGGAAGGTCGTGATCGACGGCACCAGCCCCGCTCTCCCCATGTTGGTCGCTAAGGGGGCGCAGATGAAGGCCGGGGATGAGGTCTGCGCGATGAACGGTGTGCCCAACGAATCCGTAGTCAGTGCCGACGGAAGTGGAATCGGCAATGTCTTTGTCTATCTGAAAAAGGCTCCGGCTGGCGTTCAAATTCCACCGGCTCCACCAGAGAAAATTACATTCGATCAGAAGGGTTGCAAGTTCTCACCTCATACGTTCGTTTCGCGAGTGGGCCAGACGATCAACATCACCAATTCGGACCCAGTCGGTCATAACGTGAACATCAATTCGAACAATGCTCCGCTGAACAAGGTGGTTCAGGCGAATGATACGACTGGCATCGATCAGATCTACACTCGCCCGGAAGCACTTCCCATTCGAACGGTCTGCGACCTGCACTCCTGGATGGCCAGTTACCATCTCGTTGTCGACCATCCGTGGGCCACGGTGACAGCTGCGGACGGGTCATTCGAGATCCAGGGTGTTCCCGCCGGGACGATGGAGTTCGTCGTATGGCACGAGAAGGTCGGGTATGTGAACCGTTCCCTCAAGGTGAATGTCGTTCCAGATCAGACGATCGAGGTGCCGGTCATCCAGGTGCCAGCGGCCAAGTTGGCCGCGAAGTAGGATGGCCAGTTTCCGGAATCCAAGGGTCGGTTGTTGTGTCGGGGGCGGAACCGTGAAGAATACAGGTCTCATTCTGGTCGGCGTGGTCGCTTTCAGCTTGGCTGGATGCGCACCGGCGAATGGTCCTCGGGCAGCGACTCCGATTCTGCTCGAAGATCAAGTCAAAGTGCGGGTCGACGATCAAGGTCGTCCGACTCCGGCTGGCGGACAGGTGTCCGGCAGCGAAACGGGGAAGGCCCCGTAAAGTGAAGTGGGATAGGCTTCCAGCCTGTCGTCTGTCGTGAAGACTGACAGGCTGGAAGCCTATCCCACGCAGTGGAGCGGGCCGCGAGGCTTGCTGGTGTGGAAGTGGGGCGGACCGTGCGGTCTGCCCGGTCGTTTTGGACGGGAGAGGATCAGTGGGATCCAAGTTGCCTGAGCGCCAGGCGCCGCCGACGCGCAGATCGATTTCGCAGACGGTGATCGTGGCGGTGTCGCA
>JANOKO010000351.1:0-1174 GCA_031419335.1 Planctomycetota bacterium | reverse complement strand
GGAGTGCGCTTGCGCGCTGTAGAGCAGCACTTCCCCTTCGGGAACCTCATCGATGGTGTTGACGAACGTCACCCCAGCTCGTGTGAAGCGGTCGACCACGTGGCGGTTATGGACGATCTCATGATAGACGTAAATCGAGTTGCCAAAGACGCGAATGCACTCTTCGAGGCACTCGATCGCCATATTGACACCCGCGCAGAAACCACGGGGACTCGCCAAGAGAATTCGCATCATTGATCCTTCCGGCCTCATCCCACCGCCAGCGTTCGCGCCAGGGGGAGTTAACCCGTCGACATTCTAGCAGCATCACAGGAATTGAATAACAGCACAGCATTGTTGAAGTGCCAGGATTCCCATCAATCCACGTACAGGAACTCATTCGAATTCAGCAGCACGTGGCAAAAGTCGACCAGCACAGGGTTGGCTGACGAGTCACTCGAAGTGACTTCGAGGGGGGGCTCCCCGGTACTGGAATGTAGTAGGTTGTCCTCCTCGAAGGTCCACACATGCAGGTTCCGGACCGTCTGCCAGTCTGGGGCCTGGAGTACCTCAGTGGGCAGCGACTCGTGGGTGTAACGTACTTCGTCGATCAGACCTTCCCAGTAGTGCTTGTCGGTCCCCGTGCGACCGCCGATGACGAACGGAAGGTCGGTCTTCACGCCCGCGACCACGGTGTGGGCGACCTCGGCCACTTGCGGGGGCTCATCGGGTTTGGTGAGGTCGTGGACGACGAACCGCACGCCGGTCGGGTTGGTCTCCGCCAAGGTGACGCTCACTGCCACGCGATAGGAGCGGTCGAGTTCCAAGTGAATTCCGGACGGAACCACCTCATACTTGGCAGCGGTTTTGTCCTGGCCGACGAGTTGCAGGATCAAGTTTCTCGGCTGGTGCTTGGACTTCGTGCCGGTCACGCCCAGCGACCAGCCCGACGCTTCTTGGTTGGCGTTCCAGCAACTGGCGATGGTGCGGACATTGGCCTCTGTGTCGATCGACTTGAGCAGAACCGTGGCCCCGACGGTGAAGTCGCCATCTGGCCAGGATTGGCCCGAGATGGAGGGGCGGTATTGCTTCTGGTCGGCGGTGAGTTCCAGAGCGAGGCTGTTCGTGCCCGGCATCGCGACGCGGGTCGGGGTGCTGACGGGGCGGCGGGTGCGGGCGTGCTCCAGGAACTCCT
>JANOKO010000350.1:0-1954 GCA_031419335.1 Planctomycetota bacterium | reverse complement strand
CTCCCCGAAATCTACTCGCTCGGCTGGCGGAACCCCTGGCGAATCGCAGTCGACAGCAAAACCGGTGATCTGTGGGGCGCGGATGTCGGTCAGAACCTGTACGAAGAGATCAACATCATCACCAAGGGCAGCAACCACGGCTGGAGCCGCCGCGAGTCGATGCACCCCTTCGGCACCAGCGCCACTGATGCCAACGCCGACATGGTCGAACCGATTTGGGAATACGACCACCAGGTCGGCAAGTCGATCACCGGCGGCACCGTCTATCGCGGCTCAGCGGTCCCCGCGCTGGCGGGCAAGTACGTCTATGCCGACTACGTGAGCGGCAAGGTGTGGGCGTTGACCTACGACCCAGCTGCCAAGAAGGTGACGGCTAACGAATCGATCAGCGGCAACGGGCTGCCGATTCTCTCGTTCGGTGAGGATGAGAAAGGCGAGGTCTACTTCCTCGTCGTCGCCGCCGATGGCCATGGGATTTACCGGTTCACGAAGAAGTAGGAGAGCCGTGGGTGGGACGGGCACATTTGCCCGTCCCACGACGGGACTGCGCTACCGCTTCCCGACCTTCACATCCCCGTACGCATGCACCTTTTGACAGATCATCCGCAAGGACTCTTCCAGGTTCCCGCTAGCGGTCTTGAACGCATCCGCGTCGATGGTCAGCGGGGCACCGAGGACCACCAGCGGGGCACCGTATTCCGGGGTGCGGATGGCTTGTTCGAGGGTCAGGCCGCCGACGGCTTGCACCGGGATGTTCACGGCTTGCACAACTTCTCGCAGCTGGTCGAGGGGGCTGGGCTGGCGGCCTCCGGCTGCAACGATGCCGCGGCGCTCGTCGTAGCCGATGTGGTGGATCACGAAGTCGCAGCCGAGGTCTTCGAGGCGTTTGGCCGACTGGATCATGCAGGGGGCGGCCATGTTGTCGCCCATGACTTTGACGCCGTGGTCGCGACCGGCCTTGACGACGCACTTGATCGTCTCGGGGTGGGAGCGCTCCATCACGACGACGTGCGTGGCCCCGGCCTTGGCCATCATCTCAGCTTCGAGGTAGCCGCCGTCCATCGTCTTGAGGTCGGCCACGATCGGCACACCGGGGAACGCCTTACGCAAGGCCCGGATGCCGTGCAGCCCCTCGGCCAGAATCAGCGGCGTCCCGGCCTCCAGCCAGTCAACCCCAGCTCGCATGGCCATCGCAGCTGTTTCGAGGGCTTCGTCGATGTTGGTCAGGTCGAGGGAGATTTGGACGATGGGGAGCATGGGGGGCAATGTCTGGTATGGGGCTCTGGTGGACGAACTGTTGCTGTTGTGTTTGTATCGATTGAGCGAGTCAGGGCCAAGCAGCCCGTTGAAAAACGTGGGAAGGGCATCCTGCCCATGTGCCAAACTGGACTTCCCCACGACTCGTGGGCGCGGGAAATGGGTTACAGGGCTTCGCCGAATTGAGCGGGTGACACGTAGCCCAGGTCGGAGTGGCTGCGTTGACGGTTGTAGAAGACTTCGATGTATTCGAAGCGGCCAAGGCGAGGTGGCCAGTCCTGGGGGACCAGTCTGCACAGCCCGACAGAAGTTCTGAATTTCGAATTTCGTGCTGCGAATTTCAAAATTGTCTGCGTCCGCGGATTGGGGGGATACACTGGGTTCCAGAGGCGGACCTCAGTCGGGAGACCGGATCTCGTTTCTGCTTAAGGAAATTGACGGTCTCTTTCCCGCCTCTGTTCTCAGGAGGCTATCATGTGTGTACAACGTATGGGTTGGCTGTCGCTGGTCGCGGGGGGCGTCCTCGCGGTGGGTCTGTCGCTCTCGTCCGAGGCGTGGGCGCAGAATGGGGGAGCGCCACCCAAGCCTCTCAAAACTTTCAATGAATCGAGATCGAACGTGCTGAGCCAGCAGGGGGGACCGCCTGCCACGCAGAAAGTCGGAGAACCCGTTGGCGGCGTTGATGTCGGGCTGAGGA
>JANOKO010000349.1:0-1654 GCA_031419335.1 Planctomycetota bacterium | reverse complement strand
CCCGCTCGCAAAGAGGGTGAAGACCTGATGCCAATGAAGGATTTTCGGCTCGAACTCCGCAAGACGATGACCGAGCTCGACATCGATCACGAGTTCGCCCGCCGCTACCTCAACGAGGGGTTCTCCGGCGGCGAGAAGAAGCGCATGGAGATCCTCCAGCTCGCCATGCTCAAGCCGAAGTTCGCCATCCTCGACGAGACCGACTCGGGCCTCGACAGCGACGCCGTCCGCGTCGTGAGCGAGGGCCTGGCCAAGCTCTCCGGCCCGCAGATGGGCGTCCTGATCATCACCCACCATCGCAAGCTGTTGGAGTACAACATTCCGCAGTACACCCACGTCATGCTGGCCGGGCGGATTGTCGAGACCGGCGATGCCAAGCTGGCGCATGAACTCTACACCAACGGCTACGCGGGGGTGCGGGAGCGACATCCGGAGGAGGCCGCGGAGGAGGACAGCGTGAAAGAGAAGCGAGTCGTTGCGGGAGTGAAGTAGGGAAGTATTCAGTCGTCAGTTGTCAGTCGAGAGGCTGGCAGTTTCTGACTGAAAACTGACCACTGACAACTTCCTCGGGAGCCACATCATGTCGACCATGCTCCAATCTGTTCCTCGGTCCATCTCCGAGATCGTGTCCGGAAGGGGAGAGCCTCCGATGGGGGAAGTGCGCGTACAGGTTCTCCTCACAAATGCGTTTGATGCGGTGCGACTCGAACTGGGGGAAATCAGCGAGGATCAAGTTCGGCAGTGCGAAGTCGATGCGATGGTCGACACGGGGGCCGTGGCCACCGTCATTCCTCAGCCAGTGGCCGATGCCTTGGGCATCGCGATTCGCGGTAAGCGTGAAGCCCGCTACGCCGATGGACGCATCGATCTCGTAGATGTCACCCACCCCGTCTTCATCGAAGTGATGGGTCGAGGCACAGCTGTGGATTGTCTGGTGCTGGGTGATGAGGTGTTGATCGGGCAGACCGTCCTGGAAATGTCGGATCTCTACGTCGACTGTGCCCGATGCCGCCTCGTGCCGAATCCTGACCATCCGGACCATGCGATCCTGAAGGTGAAGGGGTTTTCGCGATGAGTCGGAAAACTGCCAATCCGTATCTCGGTGAGTTTGAACTGCAACGAGTTCTGGCTCTGATTGGCTATTTGGCGACTGATCCGAAAGTTGAAGGAGTCAAGTCAAGCGACGCCAAAATGATTTCCTTTCCCGGTTCAAACGGGGATCCCAATGAGAACGATTGGTTGCAGGTTGTAAAGAATCACCCAGAATTCTTCGCAATTTATACCAGCATAAGTGGAACTGGTGAGAAGACGCTTCTGTTTCGATTGTGGGAACGCAATCGACAAGATGGGCGCACTGCTTTAGAACCGGATCGTATCAGAGGATTGTACGAAACCGCCATGAAACTCCATGAGGCTGCGATCCAATTCTCCGATCTCAGGCGGAATTGGTATGCGTTCTGGATTTCATTGGTGACCGGACTTGCGGGTGGCGCGTTGGGGGCTGCACTCCTCTCTTTGTGGAAGGGGAACTAACGCCATGTCCACGACAACGCTCTTAAATCACGAACTCGCATCGCACGAGGAATCGCTCGCAGACCTCGTTGGTTGGCTGGGGGGCATTCCGCTGGAGCGGATTCGGCTGCATCCGGCACCC
>JANOKO010000348.1:0-4197 GCA_031419335.1 Planctomycetota bacterium | reverse complement strand
CACGGCTACCGCTCGCTGGTCCCGCATCTTGTGGTGAATCGCCATCGGAGTACAACCAACTACGTCTGGCCAGTCGGATGTCGCCATGCCTGTATTTTTCTTACGTAGACGAACGACTGGTAATTGTGTGGTGTCTCCAGCGCCGGACCTGATCGATAGGAACTCTCCCCGGTCTGCCGTATCCTGAGCACTTCCCGACTGACTCCCCGGAGGACTGTACTTCGTGATCGCTTGGCTCCAACAACTGATCGCTCACTCTCCCGAAACCGGATGGTTGGTCGTCGGCAGTGTCGTGACGGCTGCCGTCAGCGGGGCCATGACACGTCCGGCGATGGAGGCGTGCGAGCTTCCCGTCCGTCGCTGGCCCGCGATCATGACACTGGTCGGTTTGCTGGTCGGATCGGCATTGGCGTTCTCGATGTATGAACTGCGGTGTCAAGAGACTCCGGTCGTCCGTCCCGACCCGATTTGGCAGGACATGCGAATCATCTACCACTCCATCTGTCTGGCGCTACTCCTGGTCATCACAGCGACTGACCTGGCATCGCTCTACATCCCGAATTTCGTCGTCAATCTCGGAATCTTCGTGGGCATTACCGCTGCGACATTCTCCGGGCAGTTGCAGACAGAACATCTGTGGGTCGATTGGAACGAAGAGATTGCCCAGATTCGTGGCCCCTATATCCCGGAATGGATTCGTCTGCATGAACATTGGCACGGGCTGGCGTGGAGCAGTGCGGGAGCCTTGGTCGGGGCTGGCCTCACTTCCGTCATTCGCAAGATTGCAGAATACGTATTGGGTCGTCCCGCGATGGGGACGGGGGATGTGACACTCATGGCCATGATCGGGGCCTTTCTCGGCTGGCAACCGACAGTGATCGCGTTCTTCATCGCCCCGCTGCTGGCCCTGATCCTGGGACCGCTCGCTCGTCGGATTTCACGTGAGTCCGCTGTGCCCTATGGTCCGTTTCTGGCACTGGCTGCCATCATGGTGATGTTCAGTTGGCGTTGGATCTGGATGTTCGAGGTCGACACGTCGACATTCGGGACTGGGGCCGCTCCTGATCGCGCGACATCGTTTGCCGTTCGGCGGCTGTTTGGAGACGGGGTGCTGCTGATCGGGTTGAGCGTGGTGGCGATCGGCGGGACTGCCGGACTGATGGGGCTGTTGCGTTTGTTTTGGTCGATCCCGGTAGCGCGTGAAGTGACTCCCTCCCTCCCAGCCCCCGTGTCCGATTCCAGAGAGATTGACCCTCTCTGATCGCGAACCATCCGTGACCCACTCCACTTGCGTCGCGTGAGTGTGGTGTATTTTTCGTGGACAGATACACTGGATATCTCTCGATTCGTCACCCCGGATCTGAATTCATGCTCCCCCTGCGACTGGCGGTCCTTATCTCCGGAGGCGGGAACACGTTGATGAACTTGCTCGATGAAATCGCAACGGGTCATTTGAACGCCGCGGTCGAACTTGTGATCGCCAGTCGGGAGTGCGCGGGAGTGGGGCGTGCCGCATCGCGGGGGCTTCGGTCCGAAATCGTGAG
Organism: Planctomycetota bacterium; assembly: GCA_031419335.1. Classification (GTDB taxonomy): domain Bacteria; phylum Planctomycetota; class Planctomycetia; order Planctomycetales; family Planctomycetaceae; genus TH-plancto1. The sequence continues at coordinate 2,653 of JANOKO010000348.1, read as the reverse complement.
CCAGAAGCAGCAACCGAGCGTGGCCGCGTTCAGCGAGGCGATCTTCTCACGCTGTCGTGCCGCGAACATCGATCTCGTTGTTCTGTGTGGTTTTCTGTCGCGAATTGAGGTTCCCGCTGATTTCGAGGGCAGAGTGATGAACATCCATCCGTCCCTCATCCCGTCCTTTTGCGGTCAGGGGATGTTCGGACATCACGTCCACGAGGCGGTCCTCGCCCGGGGATGCAAGGTGTCGGGCTGCACGGTGCATCTGGTCGACAACGAGTACGACCACGGGCCAATTCTGGTTCAAAAGACGGTTCCGGTTTTCGAAAGTGATGATGCCGACACGCTGGCCAGGCGCGTCTTTGAAGCTGAATGCGTGGCTTACCCCGAAGCGATTCGGCGCTACCAGGTGGGGATGGTGGCGTCTCTGGATTGATCCCGGCTCCCACGCCACGTATGCTCGTGAACTGATCGATTTCCGTCTCGATGCGGTGGAGTTGACATGCGTTTGAGCCTGAGAAGTTTCGCGTTGATACTGGGGATCTGGCTGTGTACCGCAAGAGTGGACGCCGCCGAGAAAGTCTTTCTTGCGGGCGCTGTGGCCCAGGACATCACCCCGGAGAAGTGGCCCGTCTCGGTCAATGGAGGAATGGCCGACCGTCAAGCGACCCGGTCCGTCGATACGCTGCATGCCCGGTGTCTGGTCCTGGATGACGGGGACGGTGGGCTCGTCATGGTGGTGGTAGACAGTTGTATGGTCCCCCGCGATGTGTTTGATGAAGCGAAGTCGCTCGCCAGTCAGGCCACCGGTATTCCGACGGACCGCATGCTGATGTCGGCCACACATACGCACACCGCCGTGACGGTCACGGGTGTTTTTCAGAGCGATCCCGAAGAGGAGTACAAGCGACTTCTCGCGAAGCGCATCGCCCAGGGGGTGGAACAAGCCTGGAAGCAGCGCGAGCCCGCACAAATCGGCTGGGGCGTGGGGAGTGACCCGCATCAGGTCTTCAATCGTCGCTGGTTCACGAATGACAGTGTCGTCAATACTGACCCGTTTGAAGGGACGACTGACAAGGTCCGGATGAACCCGGGATTTGATAAAAGCGTGACCCGCGAAACATCCGGCCCCACGGATCCGGAGGTCTGTCTGATCTCGGTCCGCTCGACGGCTGGTCGACCGATCTGTCTCTTCGCAAACTACTCGTTGCACTATGTGGGCGGTTTCGAGGCCCTGTCCGCGGACTACTTTGCCGAGTTTGCGAACCAGATGGCGATCAAGCTCGAAGCCACCGCTCTCGATCCGCCGTTCGTCGGCGTGATGTCGAACGGCACCAGCGGGAATATCAACAACGTGAACTATGGCTCCGCTGGCGTCCCTCCGCGACAGCCAGGTGAGCAGATTCGCGTGGTCGCGGCCAGTGTGGCTGAAGCGGCTTTCAAGTGTTACCACACGATCGAGTATCACGACTGGGTGCCACTGAAGTCTGCTCAAGCTGAAATCGAACTCGGTGTCCGCAAGCCGAATGCCGAACAACTGGCCCAAGCCAAAGCGTGGCTGTCAGAAGCTGGACCAGGGCCCTACGCGAAGATGCGCGAGATTTACGCCCGTGAGTCGGTCCTCTTGTCAGGCTACCCCGATCAGGTCCAGGTGATCCTGCAAGCCTTCCGCATCGGCGATCTCGGTGTCGTCAGCAGTCCTTGCGAGACGTTCGTCGAAGTGGGCTTAGCGATCAAGCATGACAGTCCCCTCAAGCCCACCTTCTGTGTGTCTCTGGCCAATGGCTACAACGGCTACCTCCCCACAGCCCAGCACCACGCATGGGGAGGGTATGAAACCTGGCGGGCACGCTCGAGCTATCTCGCCGTGGACTCAGAAGCGAAGATCCGCGAGACATTGCTGAGGTTGCTCGGAGAAGTAGCACAGTCGAAATGATTCGCAGGATGACCTTCCGAGTGTGCCTCAGACAGCCGTAGCGAGTCGCCTGTGTCGACGGCAGCTCGGACGTGTTGTGGTCACCAAGCAGATGAGCGGGCCACTCTTTCACTCCCTGATCGCGGCCGTGACAATTGCACACTCGTGAAGACTTCTGTCACAGTCCCGATCGCCTGACGAATGGACGACGGTCGTGAAATACGCGTTGGCACTCTTGGGAATGTTGTGCATGGAAACTGCCTCGGTGTCCACGTCCCCGGCCCAGGAAGTGACCTGGCACGCTTCGGGAAAAAACGGAGTCGTCGCTGCCGGACATGCCGATGCGGTCGCGGCGGGTGTGGACGTATTGAATGAGGGAGGCCGCGCAGCCGATGCGGCGGCGGCGACAATTCTGGCACTGGCGGTCACGGATTATGGGTGGTTCTCGATCGGGGGCGAGGTGCCCGTTCTGGTCTTTGATTCCCAGTCCAAGCAAGTGAAGTCGTTGAGCGGAGTTGGCGCTGCGCCGCTCGATCCGGCGGCCATCGAGTGGTTCTATAAGCACGGCATTCCGGCCACCGGCAGCATGAAGGCCGCTCCCGTGCCCGGTGCGGTCGATCTGGTTGTCACCCTCTTGAAGTTGAATGGGACGATTTCCTTTGAGCGGGCCGTGACTCCCACTTTGACACTGCTCGATCAAGGCCAATTGGCATGGCATCCTCATTTGGCCGTGACGCTCCGTAAGCTGGTTGA